>JAJZLS010000054.1 GCA_021803345.1 Actinomycetes bacterium | reverse complement strand
GTCTGGGAGCCACTCGTCAAGGGATGGAGGGAGTAGGAACATCTGATCTTGATCATAGGAGCGGAAGGTCTTCGAGACACCGGCTGGAACCTTGGACTTTACTGGTGGCTTTTCAAGCTTCCTATCTGTGGTGTCAAGCAGTCGATTATTGATAGAATCGCAGGTCATAGCTATATTCTAGTCGATGGGATATGGACTTGTGGAGCAAAAACGAACTTATTACTATTCCAATAATGTCTGATATCTGAACTCAGTAAGGACGGTTAGTAAATGAATACTGACTCACGCTCCTAGGCAAATCGGTCTAAACCGAACTAAATCAATCGGAAGACGACGGTTTTGGTTCCGATTTGTCTGAGTCATCACTTTTCTCGCCTTCAACGCTCTTCGTACTCCTACTGCGTCGGGATGCCGATGGCTGAGACGCTCGACGTGTCGAAGACGCGGCTGTCTTTCTTGAAGAGCTTGACGTTGACGTTCTAGCCCTCGCTCCACTCGGCTTTGGATTCTCTAGCTTGGCCGCTTGCACAGAAGTATCAATATCTGAGCTTTCAGTACTTGAAGCGGTATTATTCGTGCTTGTAGAACCAGATTCTTCACCGGGTTTAGCAACCGTCTTTAGGAGAGTACTTAGGATTTCATTAAGTTTAGCAATCTCATCCTTTAGAATCGAAACCTTCCCCAGCTCACGACTTAGAGCTGAAACCTTGTCGCTGAGCTTGACAACTTCATCTCTTGATATCAAGTTTGCGGAGCGAATCTGTCTTTCCATTTCCTTGCGAAGCGACTTGATCAAGACTTCAGTATTCTGCTTACTTTTTCTTGCAGTCTCCTCTAAAAGATCTTTCATCTGGTTTCTCTGCAGCTCAGAAATATGAGCCGCATCCTTTAGGACTTCCTCAGCTCTGGCTTGGGCCATCTTGGCAACTGAAATGCCCGTTTCAAATAGTTTATTTAGCTTTTGAGCACCATCTTTACTACCCATCTTTAGCTCCTTGTGATCTAAACCTCATGCTAAGTATAGCATGCATACAACAACAATAGTTAGAACCGCTAGTTGTGCAAAGACTCCTCTCCGTCATTTATAACTCGATGAAACCAAAGACTGATATAAATAAACAAAATACATCACTCTAATTTTGAACACCTGGACTAAAACGCTCTCCTGGTCTAGCTCTAATGGAGAGTTTCAAAACCAAGACGGTGCGAATTTCCAAAAGTTAGAATGCCACTACAATCGAGAGCAGAAAACTCTCTCTCCATCACTTGGCGGGTCGCAATTCAAGATTTCAACCTCCCAACCTGATTGTCACAACCGGGCGAAATAATGTAGTTAAAAAGGTATTGATAGAGGCGTCATATGAAAGCTGTTACTGAAACCACAAAAGAGGATAGATCTGGCAAATGGATAGGTACTTCTTATGGATTTGAGATATCTCATAATGTTATTGCAGCCCATTTCGAGTATCGACTAGCGAGAATAATATCCAAGAAAATTACCCGCCTGGAACGGGAGAATCTGGAATGCTCCACGCTGGCCGATGGAGCTACATTGGCTTCCGGTGCCGGCGAAAGGCTGATCCCCGAAGATCCTGATCCCATTAGGACCTGCTTTGAGCGTGACCGGGACCGCATCCTTCACTCCACCTCATTTCGCCGACTAGCCGGCAAAACTCAGGTGTTCATATTTCCTTCAGACCACCAGCGCACCCGTCTTACGCACGCGCTGGAAGTGTCACAAGTGGCAAGAGCTATTTCCCAGGGAATTGGGCTTAACAACTCACTTACCGAGGCAATAGCACTAGGGCATGACTGTGGCCATGGACCTGGTGGGCACGCCAGCGAAGATGCATTTTCGCAATTTATGCCAGATAGTTTTGATCATGCCGTCTGGGGGGCAGATCATAGCCTTGCCTCACTCAACCTTTGCAAAGAGACGTTAGATGGGATCCGTAATCATTCCTGGTCACGGCCACAACCAGCAACTCCGGAAGGAGTAGTGGTCTCACTTGCGGATAGGATTGCCTACTGCGCTCACGACCTTGAAGACGCAATGAAATCGGGAGTTGTAAATCCTAATGATATCCCCGCTTCAGTTGCTTCGATGGCTGGCACCAGTCGAAGCGAACATTTGAGATTTCTAATTAACGATGTGATTGCAACTGTTCAAAACACAGGGGTAGTGGGTCTATCACCTCAGGCTTCTGAGGTTCTCTCCGATCTCAGACTGTTCAACTACGAAAATATCTATATGCGACCAGAATCGGTAGCTCAATCAGTTTCCGTAATTCAGTTACTAAAACAGTTAGTGGAATATTTCATCTTCAATCCAATCAAAACTGGAAACAGATTATCAGAGAATATCAAAGCCGGTTCCGACGAGGCAATTGTAAATGCTGTCGAATTTACCTCTGGAATGACCGATAGATTCGCATTTCAAAAGGCTGTTGAACTGTTGGGTTACGACATTGGCAAATTGCCGATCGGGATTGACATAAACAAGACAGTCTGAGCCTCAGATTTCATAAATCTGAATTATCGCCCAACTCTCAGCATCAGTAGTCGACCGTATAATATTATCCCGGCACCAATCAAGCAGACAAAACCATCCACAAGCCATGCATAGGCGAAAGAACCATGGGCAACAATTAGACCAAATACCACTGGTCCCAAGACTCCGGCTAACCTTCCCCCAACTTGGGTAACGCCGGTAGCCCGGGCTGGCGCCCTCTGATGAGTTATGATTACAGCATAGTTGAAAAGACCGTTCCAGCCCCATCCGGCTCCAAAAGCCAATACTGCCCCGGCGATAAAAAGCCATTTGGTCCCGGTTCCCATCCCAATTGCCAAACCCAGAAAACCCACAAAGCCAATACCAAGCATAATCGCAACCACTTTGAAATGGCCCTTACCTCTACGGTCTGCGAAAACTCCGGATAAGATTCGTATTATTAAGGCCATCGCTCCGGCTATAGCCGCCACAAATCCAGCACTTGACTTTGCCAGTCCTCCCGCGACTCCTGACGTAACCAGAAACGCGGTCAAACCGGTCGCAGCAAATACGCTCAGTCCAAAGCCAATCCCCATGATCATAAGAGGGCGGAGGTCCTCGGGAGGACCCAAATTCTTTCGTCTAGCTCTGTAGTCAGCCAGACTTACCTGCGAACGAGGAATTATCAGAGCAGCCAGGGCCGAAATTGCTGCCGCACCGACAAACGCCCATCGCCACCCTATCGTTAGAGCAATCCATGGTACGGCCAAGCCACCTAAAAGTGCCGAAAATGGAATTGCAGCCTGCTTGAGACCATAGGCGAAACCCTGCCTGTTTCCTGGAATACGACGGGCTAAAAACAGATTCGACGACGTTTGCATCGCAGCACTGAGCAATCCAGCAAAAAATAAAACTATCACCAGTTCGGTCCAAGAATGGACTGTGACCGCCAGAACCAACAATATAAATGCTGTGCATACAGCTGTTGGTCTCATGATACGAATCCCGCCTATAGCCTCAGCCAATCGGCCAAACGGAATCGAACCCAGCGCTGCACCTAGGTAATAGATCGAAATAGCAAATCCAAATGCGCCGGCACCGAAATGTAGAGAATTTCGCATTTGGATTGCCAAAGCACCGGTAAGGAATACTGCTAATGAGGTACTTGTTGACGCGGTTATAGCGGCTAAGACATCCTTTACGATTCTACCCTTGGCAACCGAAGCAACATTTGTGGCTATAACTGGAATAGATTCTTCTGACTCATTAGATCCATCCTCGCCACTCACTAAACCTTACCTCTAAAAGACACGCTGATACCCTTCTCATTTACCTGAACCTACACGAGTTAATTCTGACATCTAATCAATAGTGCAACTCAGGCTCGACTGTGCCTCATTATTCACTTGACTGAAAACTCAGCGAAAGAAGAGTTCGTTCCGGTGATTTAATTTAATCTGCATCCAAGGAACAATCAGATACTTATTTTATCCAATTAGTTCCGACCAATAACAAATTAACCTACCAGAAAACTAGGAGTTGATGCTGAACGAGTTGTTGGGTGGCGCCCACCTTACAACTCCTCGATAATTGCCCTCTGACTCCTCGATCAGGATCGCTATGACATATCCCAAACCAGTTTACCAAAACGTGCGCCTGTCTATAAACCCAAGTCAGCCTGTATTAAACGCTTTGGCTTTGCCCCTATCGACGATGCAACAAGCTCACCGGATTTGAACAGTCCTATCATGGGAATCGAAAAAACCTGATATTTGCTTGCGGCTTCCTGATTAATATCCACATTTACCTTTACTACCTTGATCTGGCCTTCTTTTTCTTTAGCCAAAGTCTCAAGCTCAGGAGCCACCATTCTGCAAGGACCACACCAGGGTGCCCAAAAGTCCACCACTACCGGAAGATCGGAATTCATCACTTCTTTTTCAAAAGCTTCTCTTGTATTAGCTTCAATGGTTGGCACAACGTCTCCTTTGTTAAGCGAACATACAGTTTAACAGATACCCTCCCCGGTATATTCCATAAAATAGCGAAGTTTGGTAATCAGAGCTTTACAACAATCCGACCTCTAATCTGACCAGCGAGGATCTTGGTGCCGTATTCTGGGACTTGATCTAAGTCAATCTCCTCAATCATTTCCTCAAGAACCGGGCGCGGAAACAGTTCAGCCAACCTCTCCCATGCCCGGGACCTTGACTTCTGGGGAACAGAAACCGAGTCAATACCTAAAATATTTACTCCCCGCAACAGAAATGGCATTACGGTACCTTCAAAGGATGATCCCCCGGCAAGTCCGACCGAAGCAATGGAAGAACCAAAGCCCATCTGTCGAAGCACCCTAGAGAGGGTGGCGCCGCCCACATTATCTATACATCCGGACCAACGTACTTTCTCCAGAGGACGGGTGCTTGGTTCCTCAAGCTCTTTCCTGTCTAAAATTGTTGAAATACCCAGACTTTCAAGATATGACCTTTCATAAGATCTTCCTGTCGACCCGGCGACACGATACCCCAGCTTAGATAAAAGTGCTACCGCAACTGAACCGACTCCGCCAACCGCACCAGTTACCAATACTTCCTTTTCCGAGGGTTTGAGGCCAAAGGATTCGAGAGCATTGATCGCAAGCATCGCAGAAAGCCCAGCGGTACCAAGCCCCATGGCGTCCCGAGGTGATAGGTTATCTGGCAGCTTCACCGCCATCGAAGAAGCCGCACCTACTACCTCCGAATATCCTCCCCAGCAAATCTCTCCAAAGCGATGTCCACCTAGAATTACACGGTCACCAACAGAGAAACCGTCAACCTGAGAATCGATTACCGTTCCGCAGGCATCTATGCCGGGAATATGGGGATAGCTATTGACCAACTTACCCAGGCCCTTTAGCACCATCCCATCCTTGTAATTGATCGTTGAATACTCAACCCTCACAAGTAGCTCATTCTGTTCGAACTCCTTTTGAGGAAACTCCTTTATTTGGGTGGAAAGCTCGTCACCAACCTGATTTAAAACTATCGATCTATTCATACATACTTTCTACCAGAAATTTCACTTCTTAGAAAGAAAAGGCAACCTAATGAGACCACTGAAATCATAGAGTTCACTGTGACATATGTTACATAACTAATAGTTTTGCATCATAACAGCTGATTACCAGGCAATTAACCCGCTTCTATCAGCAACTATTATGCTGAGTGAAATTTCTATAAAAGCTGAGAATTTGTATAAATATACAGCTTCTTGGCATAGTTCGAACAATTGCTGCTATAATTTAAACATACTTACTGGCGATCCCCCTCTGCTAGTAGGTTTACTAGATCCTCCCCCCAAATGGGATCTAGAAATCTAAAAACAACCCCAGGTGGCAATGCCCCTGGGGTTGTTTCCTTTTCTGACTGTTTTATAACGGATAGCCGAGTTGACGAGTTAACCTGAACCTGTGAGCGAAAACCAGGATCACCCTAAATTTGAGAATCAAAAACAGAACCTAGGCGAATTCATAAAATCTCAACGCAAGATGGCGCAAATGTCTCTTCGGGAACTGGCAGAACGTACAAATATCTCCAATCCCTATCTTTCGCAAATAGAGCGGGGTCTACACGAACCGTCGATAAGAATTCTAAGATCGATCGCTAAAGCCCTCAACCTCTCATTGAATAGTCTGCTCTCTCAACTGGGACTCCTCGAGGATTCCGCAACTACTCATCCAGATCAACTTCCCGCCACAGTCGAAACGGCAATTTATTCAGATCCGAAACTGACTCAATATCAAAAAGAAGTCTTGGTGGCCAGCTATCGAAACTTTGTCGGCACCTCAGATCGAAGAACCTCCACTAAGAGTTCGCCGAAAAAAACAAGAAAACACTAACCCGTCAAGTCAAACTGGATTAATGATATTTACCTGCCGATTGGAACGATCCTAATCGTATTGGTCTGAATCCCCCATGTCGTTAGACATTTCAAGTTCGCTGACAGCTCTCGCTACCGACCGCCGTGCTCGATGAATTCTTTTCTCAAGCGTTCTAAATGAAGGATCCTTAGTCTCTATAAAGCGTCGCAAGGAGGACATAGCTGCCTCATCAAGGCGATCAAGCACAACATTCAAAGATTCGATTTCGGTTTCAAAATTGTTTTCGTGCAATACTTTCCAATCCTACCGTATCCACTCGACCCCCTCGCCTCCCATAAGGAAGGGGCTTGTCGCACAAATTGATCAATAGGCTTCCCTGCTGTAAAAAATACTTGGACATCTTACAACTGCACGGATACTGAGGAAGGCAGCGGTAACCAATTCATTTCTTATGGACTGGAAATGTTTCCAGCTGGCCACTTGAAAAAGCAGTACGGAGCACCTTTTTATCGAACTTGCCGACACTAGTCTTCGGAATCTCATTTACCACGGAAACGCGCTCCGGAAGCCACCATTTGGCAACGCGGTGGGATAAATACTCCACCAGTAAATCTGGATCAATGGTTGATCCCGGCCGTGGTACCACACACGCCAGTGGACGTTCGATCCACTTTTCGTCGGGAATCCCGATAACCGCTGCTTCAAATACATCAGGATGGGACATTAGCGCATTTTCCAGATCCACAGAGGAGATCCACTCTCCACCAGACTTAATTACGTCTTTCGTCCTATCGACTATCCTTAGATAGTTCTCATCGTCCAGGGTACCCATATCACCAGTTTTCAGCCAGCCATCATCAAAGCTCTCTGGATCCCGGGACTTATAGTAACTGGCTGCTATCCATGGTCCCCTAACTTCAATCTCGCCAATATTATCTATGCCTCGAGGTAATGCCTTCCCTGTGTCATCCACAATACGTATCTCGACTCCCATCGATGGGCGTCCGGCGGTAACCAAATAGCCATTTATTTGAGATTCGTCAACACCCCTGGGAGGGATACTGACAGTGCAAATCGGCGATGTCTCGGTCATCCCCCAGCCTTGCCACAACTCAAGCTGGTATCGTTCTTTGAACCTCTCGATCAAACTCAAAGGAACTGCGGATCCCCCGGCGGTTACTCCCCTAAGTGAAGAGAGGTCAAGGTTATGGCTCTCTCCGTAGAGGAGAAGTTCATTCCAGATAGTGGGGACTCCGGAGGAAACTGTAGGACGGTACTTTTCAATAATTTTTGCAATATTTTCTCCCTGAAGAAATCGGCCGGGCATGATTAGGTCGCTGCCAGACATCCACCCCGCATAAGGCACTCCCCATCCGTTGGCATGAAACATCGGGACAATCAAAAGAGCTATATCCTTATCACTAAAACCTAAAGTATTCGCGGTGCAGGCGGAACTGGAATGCAGCCATGTGGACCTATGAGAGTAGACCACCCCCTTTGGATTACCAGTAGTACCGGAGGTGTAACACATCGCTGCAGCCTGAAACTCATCAATCTTAGGCCAATTGAAAGTTGAGCTATGAGCTGATATCAGCTCCTCGTAGTCATAGACGTCTATATTAAATGACTGCAAAATAGAAGGGTCATAACTTCCCACAATGATGAGCGCCTGGACAGATGGAGTCTGGCCAAGGACCTTAGCTAAAAGAGGCAAAACTATACCGTCTGAGATGATAACTTTATCCTCTGCATCATTTATGACAAAAGTAAGCTGTTCTTGAAATAGCCTCAAGTTAAGCGTATGCAGCACCGCGCCCATTGAAGGAACTGCTAGATAGGCTTCCAAATGTTGCTGGTTATTGAATGCAAATGTCCCGACTCGATCAAAACTATTAACTCCAATCGAAGCCAACGCGTTTGCGAGCGAGTTAACCCTTTTCGCCGTCTCTGTAAAGGAAAAAACAGTGTCTCCATCTCCAAGATAGGTAACCACCTCGGAATTTGGGAATTGGTTGGCACCAAATTCGAAGATTGAAGTAATGGAAAGTACTCCATCCTGCATTGTTGAGCGCATCAGCGGCCCCCTCTTTGTCGGACTACTACTTTCAATTCAACCACTCCATCAGGGCTAAAGTTGGACATTAACCAAGAAAATTGACAATATCTACTTATTGGTAACATAGCTGTACATTTCTTAGGTTCAGCAACCTATTTGTTGGCCAACCTTCCGCCTACTCGATAGGATGTTTTAGATGTCACTTACCAACACTGCAATCGTAGGCGGAGGAATTGCCGGCCTGAGCGTGGCTTACCGGCTTGCCAGGATTGGGCATAAGATCACGGTCATAGATCCAAACCCCGGTTTAGGTGCTACGCACGCTGCCGCCGGAATGTTGGCCCCGGCTTCCGAAGTCAATTTCAGCGAACTTCAACTTTTACAGTTCATGCAGCATTCCAGCCAACTCTGGCCGGAATTCGCGTCAATAATTGAGGCGGACTCCAATATCTCTTTAGGCTACAGAACTGAGGGCACCATTGTAATTGGGTACGATCCCAGCGATGCGTTGGAGTTGGAGCGAGTCTCAGAGTTCCAAAAAGAGTTTGGAATCGAGGTAAATCGCCTAAGCAGGTCAGACCTGAGGGAATTAGAACCGGCACTCACCAGTCCCCTGTCGTTTGCCGCCCTGATTTCATCAGACAGACAAGTCAATAATCGGCTACTTGTACAAGGGCTGTTTGAGGCGCTGAAGAAGTACCATGTTGAATTTGTGGCAAAAACTGTCTCCGCCATCTCACCAAATAAAACAAATGAGTTTCAGATTACGCTTTACGATGGCGAAGTCCTCAGTCCTGAAGTTATCGTTCTTGCCCCCGGTGCTCAACTTGAAGAAATTTCAGGTCTGCCTCAAATCCTGTACAATACCGTTCGTCCTGTAAAAGGACAGATTATAAGGGTAGACAGCCCAAGAGCAAATATAATCACACATGTAATAAGAGCTTTAGTCGAAAGCAAAGGGTTATATCTGGTCCCAAGAAAGGATCGGGAGATCGTCATTGGAGCCACCCAGGAAGAAGTAGGTTTCAACAACACTGCCAGAATACGGCCGATTGCCGAGATGCTGACCAACTCCACTACCATTGTTCCGGAAATCGGAGAAGCAGACTTCCGGGAGCATCTAGTTAGATTCCGGCCGGGTTCTGTCGATAATTACCCCATAGTAGGACAATTCGGGACTTCGAACCTATTTCTTTCGCTGGGGCACTTTCGTCATGGAATACTTATCAGCGCAGCTGTCTCCAAACACTTGGCCAGCTTGATCGACTCTGGTAAAATCCCTTCCGAAATAGCACCATTTGGCATGGATAGATTCTCAGGGAGCTAGGTTCTGTGGAAGTGGTCAAAATTTCAATCAATGGAGCAACCATGCAAATCATTAAAGACTCCAGCGTAGCTGACCTTGTCAGCCAGCTCGAGCTACCAAACGCCGGCGTGGCTCTGGCGATCAATGGTAGTGTGATTCCAAAAAGCACATGGGCTTCGGTGATCCTAGCCGATAAGGATAGAATTGAATTAATTTCCATTGCCCAGGGAGGGTGATGTATGAATTTCTTGCCAGAACAAGTCACCTTCGGTGAAGCCAAAATAAATTCACGTTTAATTTTGGGTACAGGCGGTGCGCCTTCCAATCAGGTGATTAGGGAGATAATCGAAGCGTCAGGGTCAGAGATGGTAACGGTAGCCATCAGACGTTACCATCCCCAAAGCTCTAACTCGCTGTACAAGATTCTGGAACAGCTGAAAGTTAATGTTTTACCAAATACTGCAGGCTGCTACAACGCAAGAGAAGCCATACTGACTGCGCAGCTTGCCAGGGAAGCATTGCAAACCAATAATCTCAAATTGGAAGTTATTGCAGATGACAAGACCCTCATGCCGGATCCGTTTGAGCTCCTTGATGCGACCGAAGAATTGGCAAACCTTGGATTCAAAGTTTTCGCCTACACAAACGATGACCCAGTCATTGCGAAACGCTTGGAACAGTGTGGTGCCGAGGTCGTAATGCCTCTGGGATCGCCAATCGGTACAGGCCTTGGTATTAGAAACCCTCACAACATAGAAATGATTGTTTCAAATGCTAAAGTGCCGATTGTGCTCGACGCAGGAATTGGCACCGCCTCAGACGCAACGTTTGCAATGGAATTAGGATGCGATGCGGTTCTGGTAGCTTCTGCCATAACTAAAGCCAAACAACCGCTAATGATGGCTCAAGCTATAGCAAACGCCGCCAACGCAGGACATTTAGCAAGAGTGGCAGGCCGTATACCAAAACGTTATTGGGCCCAGGCTTCTTCTCCGAACGAGGGAATGATCAACCTGGACGTCAAACCCGCTTCATGGGAGTAGGTGCGGATCAACAACATTGGCTAAGATCTAAAGTATTATACAAATCAGTCCGTAATAATAATCAGAAATCATCAACATTGCTAACCCAACAAAGGGCGGAAAACCGTTGAGTATTACTGAGAGACGAAAAAGAACTCCACCAGTTGCCCTAACTATTGGAGGTTCAGACTCCGGAGCTGGTGCGGGAATTCAGGCCGACATGAAGGCATTTGCTGCCAATAAAGTCTTTGGAACCACAGTAATAACCGCAGTGACCGCCCAAAATACCCAGGGAATTCAGGCCTCACAGCCAATTTCTTCCGAACTTGTTTCAGCTCAGATTAAATCGATAATCTCCGACTTCATGGTTAGGGCAGTAAAAACCGGCATGCTGGCAAGCAAAGAAAACATCTCCCTGGTGGCGGATTTTGCCGCAAGCGGTGCATTTGAAAGGCTGGTTGTGGATCCGGTTCTTGTCTCATCTAGCGGAACCCGCCTAATTGACAATGGCGCGGAAACTTTATATCTCGAAAAACTTATCCCCAGGGCAACACTCGTCACTCCGAATCTCTACGAGGTAAAAGCGCTGCTTGGTAAGATGCCCACTAATTTTGAGGAGATGATCTCTGCAGCCAGGCAGTTCAAGAAGCTCGGGCCACGATACGTCCTCATAAAAGGGGGTCACCTTCACGGTTCTGAGAGTACCGACATTTTTTACGACGGACAAACGATTCTCAAGCTGTCGGCATCAAGAATCCAAACTGACAACATTCATGGAACCGGATGCACTCTTTCAGCGGCCATCACAGCCAATTTAGCCAGAGGGATGGACGTGGTGGAAGCAGTAAAGACTGCCAAAATATATATTACCAGAACCATCAAAGCGGGTTCGCTCTGGCAATTAGGAAGGGGAAGCGGCCCCGTGGATCAGTTTATATGGGCGAGCCAAGAGGAAATGAACTCTTTAGCAGCGGAGCCAGTAATTTAGAGTTCCCGGGTTGCTCAAGGCAGCCGCTCCAGCTGATACAGCTGGAATACCACTCCGGCTTCTTCAAACATTTTCAGAGAATCTGGCCGAGCACAAAAGTAAAAAATTTGATTATCCCTGGAAATATACTCCAGTTCTCTGGCTAGTCCATATGATCTTTCCGGATCTGCGTTCACCATCACATCATCAAGAAAAAATGGGAGATGAATGGAATCAGGCCGGGTAATCAACGCAAGCCGTATCGATAGATATAACTGCTCTCTCGTTCCCCTCGAAAGTTGTAAATCTAAAAGATCCTCACCTCTTTGATTGCGAACGTAAATCGAATCCTTGTCTCCGAACTTCTTTTTTAGTACCAACTGATAACGTCCATTTGTGATCCGAGAAAATATAAGGGAGGTAAGCTGCATAAGTTCTGGCTGATGAACCTCTTCGAACCTCCTGTTAGCTGCATTTAACAACTCTTTTGCTAAAAGGTCTGACTTGAGTGTCGCCAGCAAGCCCTCAGCTTCAAGCAACAGAGACTCCTTCCTGGCTTGCAGGTCAATCATAGGATTCTCATTCTGAAGACGCTTTTCATGGTACTCAACTTCCAAAAGAGATTTGCGTGCATCTGAAAGCTGGTTCTCGGTAGCTGAAATAATTTCGTCAAGTTCCTTTAGTGAATTGTCAAGCTCAAGTTCACCTCTGCTGAACAGGGACATCGCCGTATCGGCTCGTGCTCTGAACAATTCCTCGATGTCGTTTTCAAATGTCTCTTTCTGTCTATGCGCTTCAAAACACTCCCGTAATAGCTTTAGATGACCGGTGTCGAAATCATCAATTGACCAGTCAAATTTGTGAACAATCTTGGAAATGCGAACCCTGAGATCATCAACGTCTTGACGAGCTAATCCCAGTTTGGTGTTTAATCTTGACAGATCCCCATCCAAGGAGGCTAACTGGTTTTGATAGACCTTGTCAGACTCAACCTTGTTGACAAGCTCGGAAACTGAAGCTGAAATTATTGCAAGTGAGCAGGTCAGGTCCAGCTGGCCCCCAGATATATCGCTCAATAATGTGCATAGTTCTTCGAATCCAGAATTGAATCTGTTTTGCAACTGCCCTAATTGCGCAATTTGTTGATCCCGATCTTTGGCCAGCCGTAATACACCAGCCAGGTTCGAGACCGCGTCCTTGATGGCGGAAAATCCACACTCAGTATCTAAATTAGAATCCAAGCTTTTCAACTTACTCTTAAGCTGTTCCCACTCATTAGAAAGTCCGATCAGTTGAGAGATCCTGCTCTGTTCCCGATCCAATTTGGTTACCATTTCGGCCAAACCGGCTGAACCTGATGCTTGAACACCAAGCCGATTCGATTCCTCTTTAAAATCTGGCCTATCTTGTGATTCATCTCTCAGGGGTACGCGTTTTGACAATCGTCCAACTAGAAGTCCGGCCGCCAAAATCGCCACCGAAAGCGAGATATATTTATATTCGACTGGTTGGCCCCGGCCTAAAGAGAGAATAAATCCCACAGCACCCAGGAAACAGACAACCAATGCCAGTGCGACCAGCAAGCGTGACTCCTGCTTACTACTTTGAGCCGCGGTGCTCAAGTATGTCTTGTAGAGTTCAAGAGATTTGCCAACCTCAACCGCACGAGCCTCCAGTTGATCCTTTCTTAGATCTAAGGCTTCTACACCTAGCGATGATAGTTTTTGTTCTAGTGAGCGAATATCGCTTCGCACATCAGACAGCCTTGCAAGCTCGTTGTCCAAAATAAAGCTATCCTGATCTATGCCGGAGACAAGTTCAAATACTCGCCCGCGGCTCGGATCCAAAACATTACCAATAGTCTCTGAGGCGGACTCTATATCCTGAGAGAGCTTGGAAATCTTTTCTGACACCCCCTGTAGATCATCCACCTCGGCTCTGGCTGCCTCCACCTTTATGGGATCAAGCCCAGACATCTCCCCGGCCAATTTGGACTTGGTCGCCTCGGATTCCCGCATCTCTCTCTCGATGGAAGCTGCATTACTCCTAGTGGTTTTCAATTGAATTAGATCGGTCTCAAGCTCATTGATAATGTCGGGATTAAGACCGACCAACTTGGGATGATCGTTCAGAAATTCCCGATACTCGACATAGCGATGATAGTGGTCGAACCTCGACTGGATCATCTCGAGAAAATGAAATTGTTCTTTTCGGGATCGAAGTTGCTGTTCCAATCTGTCTATTAACTCGCTGGTCACCTTCTTTGATCGAAGCTTATCAGCCAGAGATAGTTCCAATTGGATCTGGCGATCAATCTCCTTTTTGCACTGAACCAGATCGTTGTATATCACTTCCAGCGTGCGACCCCGTGCGGTTCCCCCTACTGCCTTTCTGATTCTGTCATCAAGATGATTCTGAATAGAACTGATCGAGATACCTTTTCCTCCGACAACCGCTCCAAAAAGATGTTCCGAAAGGGCTCGATTTCCAACGGTTGTACTATAGAGCAGCTGATCCAAACCAAAACTGTAGAGATTGGCAAATATCTCTCTACCCTCTTTTTTTAGAGCAGGGAATAGCTCGTCTAAGGTGGTCTGGTCCCCACTTGAAGTTACCAGTCTGGACGAAACGGACTTTCCTTTCATCCTGGATTCCAAAAGAAAATTAGCACCACCTTCTTCAAATGCAATTTCTCCAATTGCCTTTGAAGTGGATCCAGATCGAGATGATGGCTTAGGAAAAAGAATGTCTTCCACAAATCCCTTGATTTGAGATTTACCCGCTTCATTGGGTCCAAAGATGAGGTTCAAATGGTGTCCAAACTCGTACCCGGAGTCTGGCATCCGTCTGTTTTGTATCGATCCGTATTCCTGGATAAACAGAGATGTAATTTTCAAGACAACTCCTCCTTGGCAAATAGAGTTGTCAACACCCGGCGAGCTGCTTCCAAATCAGCCTGATCAAACTTAAGTGATTCGGCCAGTCCTACTCTGCCTAATTTTGAAATTATTCCCTTCTTGCTTGGATCATCTATCATCATCCGGTCCAGCATCGAATCAGACTGCGACCATTTTTCGATTTCAGCGACCAACTCCCCAATAACGTCCGAAAGGCCAGCAAGATCATCAAGGGTTCGGGATGGCATGACAGAAGAGGACATTCCTTCCAGGAGTACATTTGAATCATTCAGTTGCAGCTCTTCGGCCAGCGTCTGTGCGACTGAGTCAAGGTCATCGATTGCCCGGTAAATGTCCTCATTTGCTACTCCAACCAAATGAACCCGAACCACAAGTGACGCGGCTCCACTATTCGCCACAAGCGCGCTGGCCTTTTCACCGCACTCAGCCAGAAGCAAATCAACGGATTCTACCCCAGTAAGATCAACCTCGATTTGTTCGAAAACAACCCTAGCGAGCGGAATAAATCGATGGCTTACTTCAGATCCGACAGCAACAAGCTCTGCCCCCTTGGGGCCTCGCTCTGAAGGCTTCATATGTAAGCCCTGAAGGTTACCTGGATATATGATCAAGGGTGACTCAGAAAGAACGGCCCTCTTGTGGATGTGGCCCAGCGCCCAATAATCGTAACCTTTCGACACCAGATCCTCCAAGGTGGCGGGAGAATAGTTGTCGTGCTCTATATTCCCACCTACGTTTGCATGCAACGCAGCCATCTCAAATAGAGCGGAACCACTAACATCTGGAAACAGCTGGGCCAGATTTCTCTGTTCATGTTTTGTCCGATAGCTGATTCCAGTAATATTTCCGTAGAGCTCACCGTCCTTCTCAAGTGGGAATGTGCAAGGTTCGACTGGAAATATATGAAGGTTTGATGGCCAATTCATTGCAATCTCTCCGCCCTGGCTTAAGGGATCGTGGTTTCCAAATGCCATATATACATCAATACCCGAAACTGACAGCTTGGATATTTCTCTCAAGAGACGCAACTGGGCTCGTAGTCCCCGCTCAATCCCGTCATATACATCACCAGATATCACAATAAAATCGACATATTCATCTATAGCAAATTCGCACAACGCGCTAAATGAATCGACTGCCGCGTCATGAAGGATCAGTGCCACATCGCTGTTAAAGCTGCTATGCACCCGAAACGGCGAGTCCAAGTGCAAGTCTGAGCAGTGGATAAACTTAAAGTCGACAGATTTCGAAATCACCTAAAAATCCCCTAATCCTTCTAATAGGCAAACTAGCAAATCATTGCTACACCAGTTCATTATCTGGAAGATTTTTCTCAACTTAGAACTAGATTCAAGTAATGGGGCATACCTGGAAGTCTCTTTTAATGAAGTCGCTAAGCTGCAGCGAAACCGAGGCTCTGATAGCAAAGCTCTGTCCCACGAAAATAACAGTAGCCCCAACTCAAGGATTCTTCTACCTAATAGACACCTTGAATTACAATCTCTCCAACTCAGGGGCACTCTTGATCGGATATCAACGCAAGGAAGCGCTCGCTATTTGGTATCACACGCCGAAAACCTCTTTACTCATAAACATTGACTTTACTAATCAGCTGTGGCTCGATCCTTTTCACGTATTTCCTCAACCAGTTGCTCGTGAGATTTCATATCGGACAAAAGGTCGGGCGCTTCTATTACAAAATAAGACGCCAGTGGCGGGAACCCAACTCGCACTGCTCGATAACTACAATGCAGTGTTTGCTCACGTTTGGTTGATAGGATCAGACAATTCCGCAGATTGCAACCTGTTTATATTCGGCAAACGTGGTTACGACAAACATTTAAAACGATTTCTAAAGAAGCTTAAATATTCTCTCGGTAGCGCAAAGATTGAATCCAGACAACTTGCCTCCCCTCTTTCTAAGAACTCATCATCTCGAGCTTTGCCAGATTGCGGGGAGCCAATCTATCCGCAGCAAGTCACCGCAGTGGTGATAAGCAAATTGCTTCTACGGTCCCTGAATCAGGTCCGTGCCAACATTGAGTGGATTGACCCTCACCCCGATCCTGAATTTCTCCATGATCTACGCACAGCCATGCGCCAAGCTCATGCAATTTTGAGCTACTTCAAATCTTCACTAGCTCAGATTGGGATTGAGACTTTTCAATCTGAACTGGCCTATTTTTTGAAACAAACCTCAGGTCCGCGTAACTTCGAAGTCTTCGAGATGAAGCTTAGAGAGATGACCGATAAGGTCACTGGGACTCCAAACTTTCCGAGGATTCTAAAACACTGCGCAGAGGAAACAGAATTACAGTATCAGCGTCTCACCAACGACCTCCATTCAGCTAGATTTGAGGTATTTCTGTCCGAATGGAGCCGGATAGCAGGTCGAGCATCCTCTATCGCCCTCAAACTAGACCATTCTCAAGTATCGGAAAATTCAAGACCTCAGAGTTCACTTTCGAAAATGACTCTGTTGGAATCGTCGGCAATCAAACAAACCTTTGCTGAGGCAATGACCGAACTTTCTTGGACGCAGGGAAATGAGCTGAACCAGCAACTTGAACAATTATCTAAGTTGAAGTCGGTGAAAAAGCTTCATAATATCCGAAAGAACTTTAGAAACTACAAGTACCTAATAGAGATGGTGCTATATGCTTGGGATAAAAATAAATTCTCAACCAGCTTCCCGAAAATAAAAAAACTGGTTGGATGGCTGGGAGATTTGCATGATCTGTACCTTGAGGAACGCTTGGTACAGAGGCTCAAATGTCAAGATCCACGATGTCAGGAGGAAGCGGCGCAACTTTCGGCTTTATTGAATTCACAATATGAACGTCAATTTTACCAAATCCGAAAGTGGTTAAAGACATTTGATCGAATCGACTTAGCGATTGACACGAAAGCGATCTCCCGTCCTCTCAGAAAGTAGAAATCAGATGAAAGTGCTTTCCTTTTATAACATTAAAGGCGGTGTCGGTAAAACAACTTTCGCTGTCAATACTGCATTCGAAGCAGCCCGCACAGGTCTTAAAACGCTTTTATGGGATCTGGATCCTCAAGCTTCTGCCAGTTATATTCTACGTATAGCCCCAAAGTTCAAAGGTGAAATTAGACGTGTGGGCGAGAAGAATCCCAGACTGTCTAAATCCATCAAAGAAACTGACTGGCCGCTCCTCGACATACTCCCAGGAGATTTTGAACTCCGAACGCTGTCACAAAGCCTCCAGGAACGCAAGAGACAGGCAAACCGTCTCAACCTGTCAATTAAATATTTGCAACCTGATTACGATCTGATAGTTATAGATAGCCCTCCGGAAGCCTCGCTGGTCAGCGAGAATATCATAAACAGCTCTAACTTAATCTGTGCACCGGTGATTCCAAATTACTTGTCGCTTAATTCTCTGGATCAATTCACAGTGTTCGTTGACCAGGCCAAGAAGAAGCGTACCAATACTTGCGCAGCATTCAACTTCGTCGACCAAAGGAAGAAGCTTCATAAGGAGATAATACAAAGTTACCTTGGAACGGATCCTAGGTTCATCGATCATTTCATACCAGCCTCATCACTTGTTGAGAGCATGGCAACACGAAGAAACCCGATTCAATGTATTAGCCCCAACTCCATCGCTGCTGAAGCTTTCAAGAATATTTGCGAGGATTTATTGACCTTAATCAACGACTGACAACTCACCCCCTGGCCGCTGTGATTATAAGATGATTAAGTATTTTCCGGAATCATTTCCTCTAGTGCGCGCAATTGACCTAAGTGCTCACTCAAATGGGCTATTAGATGTTTAGACGCAAGTTCGGAGACAGGTATTTGACCATCGGTTAGATGAGTTACCAGCATATCCAGATCCTTCGGTTCCAGGGAAGCTAGAAGCGCCGTACACTTGCCTATTTCTACCGTCGCCTTGTCGATCAACTCGCTCGTTGGAAGAGAAGCCAAAACATCAATTCTCTTCAGACGCTCCTCGCTCAAACTCGAACGTCCCAATATTTTATTTTTTGGCCTGCCTAAACAACTTTCGATATCTGAATGCCAAAACTCAGAAAGTTCTGCAATATGGGCAACGATCTGCTTGGAATCCCATCCTTGCGGACATTGTCCATCCGGCTCAGTACGACCCTTAGGAAGACCTGCCTCAATGAGATCCAGTAGTTCCTCTGTCACAAGATCAAATTCGACTACCAAATCTAGACTCTCAGCTTTAGTCATTGAAAACTTCCCTTCGTGGTCATCTATCCTATTGGGAATAAGTCTCAAGTAGATTTACATCTGTCCTACATTACCAGGTATCGTTAATTATGCCCATTTACGCACTCGGCTCAATTGAACCACAGATTCATCAAGATGCCTTTGTTCATCCTGATGCCACAATCATAGGTAACGTAATCGTTGGGAGGAATTCTACGATCTGGCCACAAGCGGTTTTGCGAGGCGACGCTGGGTCAATTGTAATAGGAGAAGACACATCGATACAAGACGGAACCGTCGTTCACGCGACTGCTGAGCTTGCCACCACCATTGGCTCCCAATGTGTAGTTGGTCATCTGGCACACCTTGAAGGATGCACCATATCTGATCACGTGCTAATCGGTTCAAATTCAGTCGTTTTGCATCGGGCCAAGGTTCAAAGTTTTTCGCTGGTGGGGGCAGGGGCTGTGATCACCAATGACATGACGGTGCCCAGCTTCTCAATGGCGCTTGGGATTCCTGCCCGAATACTCCCGAACGAAATAACCAAAGAACGCTTCTCACTTATCGTTGAGGCTTATATTGAAAACGGAAAAAGATACAAGCACGACCTAAAACGAATCGGCTGATCCTGCATATCCCGCCCGATACCTTCCCTCGTTTTTCTCAAGAACTAAAGGATAATCAAATACTCTGGATAAGTTGTCGTCAGTAAGGACCTTATCAACTTCACCAGCAGCCACTACAGCTCCTCCTTTGAGCATTAAAGCGTGTGTGGTAGAGGCAGGTATATCTTCTACATGGTGGGTTATCATTAGTAATGGAAGAGTCCTGTGTTGGTTTAATATCACAGCTAAGCGGGACAGAAATCTTTCCCTGGCACCTAGATCCAGGCCCGAGGTCGGTTCATCAAGAAACAACAAATCCGGGTCCATCATCAAAGCTCGAGCGATAAGGATCTGTTGGGATTCGCCAGCCGAGAGTGTACCGAAAAGGTGACTCGACAGGTGTTCGACACCAGCCAGGTCCAAAAGAGCTGCAGCCCTTTCGGAATCTTTAGCGGTATAGCTGTTCCACCACGGAGCGAGATCTCCGTAAAGTCCAGTGAGCACTACCTCGTGGGCTGACAAATCATTCCTTATTTGAGCTCGGATGTGATCAGAGCAGATACCAATGCGCCTACGCAATTTCCGCATATCACAATTACCCAGAGTCTGACCAAAGATCTGGACAATTCCGGAAGTAGGTCTCATCTGTGCGGAGGCAATGCTAAACAATGAAGATTTTCCTGCTCCGTTTGGTCCCAGAACAACCCATCGTTCACCCGCAATAATAGCAAAGGAAATGTCGCTTAGTATCCGGCGACCTTCTCTAACCAAATCAACGCCATTAAATTCAAGGATCATGTTGGACAAATCGCGACCCCGCATCCTAAGACCAATATTTACTGAAAAAGTACCGCGTAACATATAACAATCGGCAGAAAGTAATCACCACAACCGATCTACCTAGATCCAAGTCCGCGGTCTGTGAACCTCTCCGGAGCAGCAACTATCATTCTCCTGGCCACTATTACGGCCAGGGAAGCCGCAATAGCCTCAAAAGCAGCAGATGTCCAGGCTAATCCGTAACCGGACCTGTCTACTATAAATCCAAACAAAAGTGGTCCAAAGACCGAACCCAAATAAGCTCCGGACTGGGTGATTCCAGTGGCATATCCCGCAGATTTTGGATAGTTCCATACCACGGCGAAGTTGAACAACCCGTTCCATCCCCAGCCAGCGCCGTAACTGATCATTGTGGCAGGAATAATTAGCCAACCAACTCCGCTCATCAGCATCAGGTACCCAAGGCCTCCTAAACCAACCATAGTTGCGACCACCTGGAAATGTCTACCATTTCGCCTATCGGCTAAAATTCCATTTATAAGTCGAGAACTCATACCCGTGACAGATCCGAGCACAACTAAATATCCAGCGTCACCCGGCTTCCAACCATGGTGCACTGAAGAAGACACCAGGAAAGCACCCAAACCATTGGCTGCACTTGAACCTAATCCCATCCCCACTGCAAGGACTATAAGAGGCGCTACGTAAACCTTATTCACGGGCCTGGCCTTGGCAACTTTGCGCTCAGACTTGTCGGGCCCCTTAGGTATCAAAAAATAAAGTATTGCCCCTATCGGGGCAATCATAAGATACGCATAGTGCCAGCCGATGGTCAATGCCACCAGTGGCACTGCGAGCCCGGAGATAAAAGTAGCGACCGGAATTGCTGCCTGTTTGATTCCAAAAGCAACCCCCTGGCGGGAAATCGGTATGACGTTAGACAAAAACAGGTTTATGGCAGGCTGAACTGCTCCATTTGTTATCCCGGCAAGGCTTAGGAAAATTAAAAAAACGAGGTAACTATGGGCCAACAACCCAATCCCCAGAAGGGCAATAACGGCCATGATGACACACACACGCATGATTCGCTCGAAACCGGAACGCTCTGCCATCTTTCCCGAGGCGATGGAAGTGAGTGCAGCTGAGGCAAAAAATACACCAACAGCACCACCTAACTCGGAAGCATTTAGATGGAGGTCATGTCGAATCTGTACCGCCAGAGCACCAGTGAGAAATACTGGAATACTGGACATCGTCGTTAGAGAAATTCCAAGGACTATCGGCCTCAGGGCAATCTTCTGTTGATCAATTGGTTTATTCAATTTACAAGTACCATAAGACCGTATTTCCCCTAAGCATATCGACTGATTATCAAGTGAAGATTATTTCATTAAGATCCTAAACAAAAGCTAACAACAACATAAATTACGTGTGAGTAATCGACTGAGCTGCCGAAAACTCATTGTACTAAAAATTAAATCAGCCAACCGCTCCTGGCTCGGAAGATATTGTGAGCCGTCTCCCAATCAAGATTGCTCCAACCGCTGCCAGAGATAAGCAAACAGCCATGACCCATGCTACGGAATAGCCAGCGTGTTCCACTACTATGCCAAATGCCAGTGGTCCTAGCACGGAGCCCACATAGGCACCCGACTGAACAGTACCAGTTGCGTAGCCGGCATACTTCGTGAAGTTTCGCACCACGCCAAAGATGAACAAACCATTCCAACCCCAGGCAGCCCCATAACTTACAATTATTCCCGGAATAATCAACCATCCATAGCCGAAAACCAGCATCAAATATCCCAAAGCTCCTATCGCAGCAGACCAAGCAGCAAACAGAAAGTGTCGGCCAGTTCTGCGATCGGCGAGCGCACCGTTACCAATCCTGGCTATTGCGCAAATTAGAGAACCAGCCACTGTGAGCAGTCCAGCAACACCTGGATTCCATCCGGAATGAACCAGAGAAGATACGATAAATGCACCAAAGGAATTGGCAGCGCCAGTTCCGAGTCCCATTGCTAACGCTAGCATTGCAATTGGGGCAGGCGATGGCCGAGAAGCTGTGTCAGTTACTCTTGAAGAGGGTCCACTCGGAACAATAGATTTTGGAACAAAGAAGTAAAGAATCAGTCCCAGGGGGACTACGCCGATATAAGCATATCTCCACCCAACCGTAAGGGCAATTAATGGAACCGCTAAGCCGGCAAGCAGTGTCGACACCGGAACCGCGGCTTGCTTAACACCGTAGGCAAAGCCTTGTCGTCGTTTAGGAATCACGTGTGATATAAATACGTTAATTGGTGGCTGAAGTGTCCCATTGATGGTGCCACTCACTGCTAACAGCAGAACAAACACCAGATAATTGCGCGCTGCGGCTCCTATGGAAAACAATGTCAGCGATGAAGCTAAGAGACAAATCCGCATTGTCCTGGCACCGTCAACCTTGTGAGAAATACGACCCCCTAGGTAAGAAGATAATGAAGCGAATCCGAAAAATGTAGCTACTGCAGCTCCAAGAAGTGAAGGGGTAAGGTTCAGATCATGCCTGATCTGAACCGCCAGAGCCCCAGTCAAAAATACCGGCATTACCGCAGACACTGCAATGCCGACAACTAAGAAGATGGGAGCAACCTTGAATTTGACATCCTCAGACTCTGTATTACTAGCTACGATCTCTATCTCATCGCTTGTCATCTGTCCTCCATTTTGCGCTATTAACCTTACTATTTGCGCAGGAGGAAACAGATTCCCAGGAGGCCTAATTTTCTAATATCATCACTGCCAAAGTAGGACAAATACGTTCCGCCCTTTTGGCCATGTCCAACAGATTAAGCGGTATCTCCGAAGTTTTTATTATCGGATAGCCCCAGTCATCAAGGTCGATAAGTTCTGGAAGTAATTCTGCACACATGCCGTGACCATTACAAGCAATTGGATTGATACGGAGTTTTGGCATCCTGGCCATTATCTAATTCCTTTACGCGTATCGGTTGGAACTAAATAGCTATTGATCCCTGAATAAGAACAACCTCCCTGCCGGTGAATATCAAGTTCGCTCTCGAAATATCGGAGCGACGACTTTGACAGGATCACTGCTCCATCCGGCATTGCACACCCACCCCGGCCCATCACCAGAGCACAGACCCGGTTTACCTCATCCACAACAGTGGTGATATTGCCTGGCCGTGACAACGTGTCCCAGAGCAAAGCAAGTTCTGGCAGGCCGTTAAAACATGGTCCGCACTGCCCCGATGACTGGCTGGCCAGGTATCTGATTATTTCAGACGTTTCAGTTATCGGGCAGCAAGATGAAACAGCTATCACGCCGGCACCTAATCCAAGGCCCATACCTTTCAGCGCTGGAGCACTGATAATCAGGTCCTTGACCTGCCCAGGAGGAACTAGCCGACCAAAATATCCCCCGAGTAACACAGAGCTGGTCTTTTGAAGGTTGATTGCCAAGGCCTCTAGCAGCTCGAAAACATTCAGGCCTGCTTCAACTTCAACCACAGCTGACCGACCGTCAGAATTTGTTATTGTTAGCAATCTTGTGCCAAATTCTGCATCGGTGCCAATCCCGGAATACCATTTGGCACCAAACCTAGCCAATAACGCAAGCTGAGCAAGAGTTTCGACGTTCGAAACCAGTGTTGGGCGACGCTTTATGCCCTTTTCTATAGGACGATCAGGAAGGTAAATTGGCTTACCACCAGAACCATCAACCGCTGAAATCACTGCGCTCTCAACCCCGGAAGGATATCCTACAGATGGATTTGAAATACTTATCTCAATTTTTACAGGATCAAATCCATGTCGCTCCGCCAGCGCTGAAGCGACAACCGATGCAACGGCTGCGTTAGCATATTTCAGATGAATATGTCCAGTCGCGGCCCCAAGACTGCTCGCTAAAATTGTCAAACCGTCAATAACGAGATGGGGATGACGAGTTAGCAAGGCGGCATCTTTACGCGAAAGAAATTCTGACTCCGTGCCATTGGCAGCGATCACCAAATTTCCGCTAAACCTTTGGTATGCTTCAATTTTTCTTGAGAGTGGAAATGCGGCGCCTCCCCTCCCGTATATCTCAGTCTCAGCCAATTGGCGTTTGAGGTGATGAATTGAACCAAAATATGGTTCAGCACTTCCCAGTAAACTGAGGTGATCATCCCATACCAGAGTTTCGGTCCCGAGATAGGAAGCTCTGGCTTTTATTATTTGGGCACCTCCGTATCCGAGCCGGGGAAAGCTTTTTGAATAATCCTGAGAAGACATTGACCACCTTGATTTTAGAAAAACTGATGAGGGCTTAAGAGGCAGATATGGTACCGGTGAAAGTGTTACCTGAATTACTCAAGTTCAAAGTTGCCGTAAGAGTTATTGGATTCCCATTGGGGCTGGTCATACTGCAAACAATGGTTGAGCCATTTAACGTGCTCACTGTTCCCCGATAAACGATAATATTTTCCGAAGTCGAGACAACTTCAACAATACTTGAAGCCATTGCCACTCCCCCATCCTGCGGAAACCCTATCAGGACGATAGACAATTCATAGCCATTAGAGGAAGACAACCCCCCAAGCAACCTGATAGCAATCTCGCCCTGAGAATTTGGCGGAGACTCATCCAGCTTCCCGTTCCAGGTCGAACTATAACCAGGTTTAATATCGATTACCGGAACCTTAGATTTAGCCGTCGTGACGTGCGAAGAGGAACGATTCGAGATTTGATCTGAAGCCAGAATGGCCTGATTCAAACCACCCTGTGCCCTAGTGGGCCAGCTGGGGGTGAATGGTCCAATTGCTGCCCAGAACATAATCATTGCCGGCACTGATATAGCTACAGCCCCCAAAAGAGCTCTCCTTATTGGGACCAAATCTTTGTAGCTGGCCAAACGAATCAATATTGCCCCGAGCAGCGAACCCCCCACTACGACATAGATGATCTTGCCAAACAGTATTGGGCTATCGGAACCACTTCCAAGTCCATGAATAACAGAAAGCGCAAAAATAGGATATGAAAGCCAGTGCAGCGTCTTCCAACTCTTGTAACCCATTTTAACCCGAAGTAGCGAAGTTATCAGAACGGCAATACCCAGATCAACGGCAACTGCTCCAAGGCCTATCCAAATCGGTCGGTACTGTGAAACAAAGGGCAGAAACACATCCTTTAGCCCAATTCTTGCATACTTGTCAAGAATTGCCGCTCCAACATGTATGGTAAGGATGACCACTGCCAAAAGCGACAGGGATCTGTGTACTTCAGGAGTTACAAATCGCGATCCACGGCGAAAATGAAAATTTCCCGCGGTCACAATTCCGAGTATTCCGATTAATCCCAGTAGCGCCAATCCGACGAAACCTGCAGAGCGGGAAATGTACCATAGCGGACTGATCGAAACGACAGCTATCGTCATCCGCTCCTCCGCTTGCCAATGTTAGCTAACCAACCCCCAAAATAGAAGTCTCCCCTGGCACCCCGGGCCATTGCGGGTAGACGTAATCTAGCCAGCCATTCTCTCCCTGATTTACCCATAGCCAATGTCCCGGTGGTAGCAATATTGGCATCGAGAGCAGATCCAGCCAGTGCGGTAACTGCATAAAACTCCGTCTCAGCTGGAGTTCCGTTAAATGGATCAATTATGTGATGGATCTCCCTACCGCCTGCCGTCCATTTTCTGGTAGTCGTAGAAGAGGTTGTGATTCCACCTCCGCAAATTCCTATAGACAATCCTGAAGCCCACGGATCGAGTGAACAATCATCAGTAATATTTATCGTCCAGTACTTACCATTATCCAAGGTTGAGGCGGAAATATCTCCGCCTAAATTTACCAGAACAGCCTCCTCCAACTCGGCTTCGATAGCTGTTTTGATCCTGTCGGCCAAAAAAGCCTTTCCGGTTGCACCAAGGTCAAACGTGACACCCTCAGCGACACTTATTGTCTTTTGTTCGCTGTTGAGTCGGACCCTGGAATAACCCTTAGGCAGTACAACTCTTATCGAAGCCTCACGAGATCCTTTTTGACTGATCAGGCGGAAATCCCTGTCATAACCGAGAGCCACCAAAGACCGGGCCACAGTCGGATCGACATATCCATTGGACATGCCTGCTCCAAACATCGCTGCTGTTATAGCGTCGAAGAGTAAAGGGCTGACTTTGATATCACTCCGACGCGACCCATTAAAAATAGTCATCAATTCCGAGTCACTTCGAAACCTGGAGGCTGTTTCGTCGAAATCAATAAGGTATTTACTAAAAATACTAATTGCACGGTCCGACGGAAACTCCGAGAATCCTGCCAACACGCACGTGGTTCCCAGAGCATTTACTCTGTAATAATCGTCCACCTTATGATCCACCGGTAGCCACGGGAGGCTGAGCAGACTGCGTCGACCCCGAACCTGCTGACGAAATTCCTTGCTGTGGGGATACTGGAACACCCGGTGGTGGAGCCAGACTCGGAGAAATCACATTATATCCACTATTGCCCGGTGAATTCGAGCTTGCTTGGCTACTGGCAGAACCCGTTGAAGACCCAACTGGTTTACCTGGATTGATTTTTGCAACAATTCCAGCAATGCTTATAACCGATGCCAATGCGGCCAGCCAGAGGGTTTTTACGATGAATGATGCCTTTGCCAAGCCTAAATCCCGACTGTGACGGGAAAACTTATACACTTTCGATCCCAATGCCTCTAAACATAGCTACATTCTGCCAGCTACAACTGAGACCACTCTGAATTTGAACATAAAGTATGCTTGTGAGATCAACTATTTTTGATCGGATTTAGAGTGAAGCCACACCAGTTAAACGATACCGGGACCACCAAGTCTAAAAACGATAAGAACTTGCCCAGACTCGCGGTTAGGGCATTGATCATAAACCCGGAAGGCAAAGTACTTCTAATCCAGGGAAGAGATTCCACGAATCCCACAAATACCTGGTGGTTTACTCCTGGTGGAGGGATCGAGATCGGCGAAACCCCAGATCAGGCTCTTATCCGGGAAGTACTGGAAGAAACTGGACTGATAATCGAGAACCCGGTACCACTGGGACGAGAAAGGATATCGAAATTCCGCTTTGAAGATACCGAATACTTCCAAAAAGAAAGCTTTTATCTAGTCCGGCTTCGGACTTTAGATACAGTTTCTCAAAGCCTTACCGAAATTGAAAAGAGGACTTTTCTAGCCCAAAAATGGTGGAGCTTGGAAGAATTGTCAGCAAGTTCAGCGATCTTTTATCCAACAAACTTAATATCCTGGATCGAAGAGATACTCCGGTAAACCAGTTGCCAGCAATCGTTCTGCTCTGCTGCGAAGCTACGGCAATCCAGAAAGGAAGAGTTAGGGTTGGCACTTAGCCAACCCTAGAAAGCTTGCGCAAACATTAACAAAACGCCAAAACCCGTTGACGCAGCCAATGCCTGTAATGCCTTATTATGAAACCTTTACCGCTGCCACCAACTTCGTCAGAGATTCCTTGGCATCTCCAAAAAGCATTATTGTCTTCGGGTCAAACATCAGCTGATTATCAATTCCGGCGAACCCCGGCCTCATAGACCTTTTCAAAAATATAATATTCTTAGCCTCTTCGGCCCTCAAGATGGGCATGCCATAAATAGGACTGCTCTCTTCATTCTTTGCCGCCGGATTGACTACGTCATTGGCGCCAACTATAAGTGCTACATCAGCCAGCTTGAATTCATCGTTGATTTCATCCATTTCTTTCAGTTGGTCGTACTTTACATCAGCCTCCGCTAACAGAACGTTCATATGGCCTGGCATCCGGCCTGCCACGGGGTGAATTGCATATGAGACATCGACCCCGCGTTGAGCTAACTGATCAGCTAATTCCCGCACGACATGTTGCGCCTGAGCTACTGCTAAGCCGTATCCAGGTACGATAATGACCTTTTGCGAATAAGCCAGTAAAACTCCGATATCGTCGGCGCTCCCGGAGCGAACTCCCTGGTCAGCCCTAACAGAGGTCCCATCTTCGCCCGTCGAAGCAGTAACTTTGCCAACCGCGGCAAACAGAACGTTTGACAACGAACGGCCCATGGCATCCGACATCATCTTGGTCAATAAGGTACCCGAGGCGCCAACTAATGTTCCTCCAACAATAAGGACGGTATTACCTATAACAAATCCACTTGCCGCCACGGCTAATCCTGTAAAAGCATTTAGCAAAGAGATCACTACGGGCATATCTGCTCCGCCAATCGGAAGCACGAAGGCCACACCTAGTAGTAGTGCTATCACCAGTAAAATCACCAGTACCGAGATACTTGCACCAAAACCAATAAGGTAAATCGCCAAAGCAAGAATCGCCAATAGAATCGCTCCGTTGGCAACTTGCTGACCGGCGTAGGTTATAGGTACACCGGTCATCAATTCCTGGAGTTTAGAAAAAGCCACCAGGGAGCCGGCAAAGCTGAGTGAACCCACAACTACAGAAAATACAACCGAGATGGCAAACACTACGCTGTGACCATTTGACCCGGAAACAAGGCGGATGTACTCGCCAATTGACACCAGGGCCGCTGCTCCACCACCTACCCCATTGAAGGCTGCAACCATCTGAGGCATTGCGGTCATCTTTACCTTGCGCGCCAGGACGACGCCAATCACGGTACCAATTGCTACCGCCACAGCCATAAGCAAGATCTTCGTACCCGAGGGATGAATTTCGGCCAGGCTTGCGGCAATTGCGATTACCATTCCCACCGCAGCAGTGGTATTGCCCTGGCGGGCACCCTTAGGCGAACTGAGCTGCTTGAGGCCCAATATGAATAACACTGCGGCTAAAAGATATAAAAGGCTAATCCCCTCCGACAGAGTGAAAGAAGAAGCTGCCAAAATATTTATTCCCACCATATCCCCTTATTTGCTCTGGTCTGACTGACGGCGGGGCTTGAACATTTCAAGCATTCGGTCTGTGACCACGAATCCGCCGACGACATTTATAGTTGCCAAAACAATCGCTGCGATACCAAGCCAAAGCTGGAGATTCCCTTTAGAGGCTGCGGTTACTGCAATAGCCCCCACCAAAATGATTCCATGAATGGCATTGCTGCCAGACATAAGTGGAGTATGCAGAATCGTGGGAACTTTGGAAATCACCTCGATACCCACAAAGGCAGCTAGCACGAAAGTGGTAATGTAACCAATAAGTTGAGGAGTCATTATGAATTCCCTCCAGGAATTGATGATGTGCTGGGACTAGCAGACTCTTTAGAATGTGCGCTTCCCTGATGGGTAACACAGGTTGAATTGATTAGCTCATCCGAAAAGTCAAGGACTAACTTTCCGTCAGATATCATCGCAAGCAAAAGATTGAGCACATTGCGCGAATAGGTTTGGCTTGCATGAACAGAAAGCTGACTGGGAATATCTGTAATTCCAACGACGGTAACTCCACTGATAGAAACTTCTTCGCCTGGTACAGTAGCCTCACAATTGCCTCCCGATTCTGAAGCAAGATCAACCACTACCGAACCTGGTCGCATCATTGATAACATCTCATGCGTCACCAGAATTGGTGCGGCTCGTCCTGGAATTGATGCGGTGGTTATTACGATATCCGCAGCCGCTACTCGCTCCGTAAGTAACTCTTGCTGCCTTTGAAGGTACTCGGGTGACTGTTCAGCAGCGTATCCTCCAGCACCTTCTGAAGCCTCTAAAGGTATTTCAACAAACTTCGCCCCCAAGCTCTCGATCTGATCCTTAACTGCAGACCGGACATCGAAAGCTTCAATAATTGCGCCCAACCGGCGAGCCGTGGCTATTGCCTGAAGACCTGCGACTCCCGCACCCATAACAAACACTCGTGCCGGAGCTAGAGTTCCTGCAGCAGTCATTTGCATGGGGATGATTTTGTCCAGTCGGTCTGCAGCGATTATCATCGCTTTGTATCCCGCCAAGGAAGCTTGCGATGATAATACGTCCATGCTCTGCGCCCGACTAATCCTGGGTAAGAGTTCTAATGCTAAGGCTGTGATATTGTTGCGTTGCAGAACTTCCACTACTTCTGGATTTTTAGCTGGATAAAGCATTGATATCACGACTGCCCCGGGAGAAAGCAGCGAGGCCTGCTCTTTGTCCGGAGCCTGCACTTTTACTACCACGTTTGCATTAGCAAAAAGCTCAGACTTGTCTGAACTTACACGGGCGCCAGCGTCAATATAGGATGAATCCGCATAGTGAGCCTCATTACCTGATCCAGCTTCTACCCACACCTCACAGCCAGCCCCAATAAGCCTTGACACCGTGTCTGGTATTGCGGCAACTCTCCGCTCCCCCTTGGCGGTTTCTTTTGGTATGACTACTTTTATCAACCGAAACCCCTTCCAAAATGATCTCACTCAGCATAAGTAAAACTTCATCAGCTCGCAAATTAGACTACAAACCACTCAACTAGAGCACACCGAGCAATAGTTTCCATTGCACGATAAGGTGCTGCTGAGAAACTCCCTCAATAATAGGTAAATTATTACCTACTCATAACCAAAAAATATCATGGATTAAAGAATAAAAACCCTTTGACCAACTACCAAATCCATATACCTTACCCGTCAGATGCACGCGCCAGTCGAGGCACCTCGAATCTATCACTCAATGATGTATAAGAACCCCACACTTCTTGATTTGTCCATAGGTGAGAAAAAGTCTTGTCAACCTAGTCTGGTGGTAGAATTACCCAGGCAGATCAGGTGCACTGAAGGAAAACAGCCAGCTGCGAGTGACTTCTAAAAATTGGAGCGCCCATTGAAGCCCTGGAAATCTGCTGGGTACTAGCGAGATGGCCCTTGGCCTACACAGAACTCAATATTTTACAAACCGGTAACTGCTGTTCTGCAGTCATCCGCAACCGAAACTAAAACAGACGATGCCTCTTGCTTCATGGTTATCCGGCCACCCAGCTTTGAGCATCAAATCAGGTCGATTCAACGAGTGTCGAAGGGGGGACTTGAACCCCCACGCCCTTACGGGCACTAGCCCCTCAAGCTAGCGCGTCTGCCTATTCCGCCACTTCGACATTAAGTCATGAGCAAAACTAACTTAGCTGAAGTTACCGCAATTTCAGGCCGAATCAAGGTCGATCTTTTCCGATTTCAACTAGGCGGCACATATTTCCAGCTGTTTGCATTCCAGAAAATAGTAGAGCCTGCTGAACTCGCCCCTATAAAGTTATAACCAGCCTGAAATGCTAATATATCAGGGGATGAATAAAGTGGGATTGAGGGCAATTCCTTCCAGATCAAAGCATCCAGTTCATTGTATATCTGTGTTGAAGTTCCAGGGTCAAGCTGTTCACTAGCTTCTGTAATCAGCTTATCTGCCGCTTGATTTTGGAATCCTGTATAGTTCAGCGGTGACCCGCTCTGGTAATACCTGCTTCCACCGAAAGTAGCGTTGGGCGATCCAGACTGTCCAACAATAGCTAAATCGTATTTCTTTGTCGGCAGTACGGAACTCTCGAGAACTCCAGCTGAAACATTAGCCTTCTGTACCTGAATTCCAATTGACTGAAGTTCTCGCTCTATAACCTGCTCAACCAGCAATATCTGGCGATCGGACTGATCTGCGGTGATTGTTAAAACAAGTGGAACTCCATGTTTCTCTAGTAAACCCTTAGGAGACAGGTGGTACCCATCTGAGCCAAGAAGGGCAATCGCCTTGGTTGGGCCAGAAGTGCTGTAGAGTGAACCATCGTTAGAATATTGGGGGGTTCCGGGAGCAAAAATGTTGTTCCCAGTAGGGGAAACTTTGGGCTCAAAAGCGCCTAAAGCATCGTAAGCTATCTTTTGCCGATCTATCGCGAGTCCTATAGCTTGTCTAACCTTTAGATCAGAGAGGACCTTGTTTTTTAGATTAAAAAGAAGTTCCTCTGTTACCAAAGAGGGCACTAAGTAACTTTTAACTCCCACAACGCTCTGAATATCACTGTATAAGACTCCATGAAATGGAGTCTGCAGAACTCCCAGGGTTCCATTTTGGAGTTCTGAAGGATAAGTGGCCGGGTTGGGAGCAACTACAAATCGAACGACTGGAACAGTTGCTGGCGTTGACCAATAGTGGGGATTTCGTACAAGCTCAAGCTGCTGTCCAGGGATATAGCTCGCAAACATATAAGGTCCACCTGACACCTCCACTCTGGGCGAAGGAGTGACAAACCCTTCGTTCCAACCGACTTCGCTGGCCAGTTTGGAAGGCACCAGAAAGCGGAATAACTGCTCCCATTCGGAAAAGGGCTTCTTGAATATCACCGTAACGGTTTTCCCATGATTGGAACCAACCACGGATTTAATGTCCGAATAACCAATACTGCTGGACGCAAGGTATGGGAAGCCAGTGACGTCAAGATGAGAACGGTTCCCGGACTGGGCCTGCCAATTATATATAAAATCCGAGGCAGAGATAGGCACGCCATTGCTCCATTTGGCCTTGGGATTAATCTTATAAACAATTGTTTCCGGTTTAGTTGATATCAGCTCTGCTGCGTCTAAAAGACCGTTGTTGAGTACATTTTGATAGTTTGAATTCTGATAAAAAGCTGACGGCCACACCTGCGACATTATCTCCCTGGTCGTAACGGAGTTGCCATCGGGTGTGTTGGGATTGAAATTAGCGGGGATACTGGGAATTGGGTAACTGATACTGCCCTGCTCTGGCACAGTAGTTGAAGTTGTCGTGACAGCAACAGGCTTAGTGGCCACACTACTGCCGCAAGCTGAAAGCAGAAAAATGCAAAAACACAGGAACGGTATAGTTATGGCCCTGGTCTTACCCGGTGCCCTAAAACCCCGAGAGATAATATTCACAATTATGGCCCGATTGCGCAAGAAATTAAAGTCGTAATCCTAGGGCGACTGAGGAAAAGGCAAATATAACCGCCAAAGTTATAGTGATTCGGTCAAGATTACGCTCTACTACAGTCGATCCGGCTGCGGTCGTTCCCAGCCCCCCACCGAACATATCTGACAGGCCACCTCCTCGTCCTGAGTGGAGCAAAACAAACAACACGAGCCCCACAGACGCTATCAACTGTATGACTACCAACACGTCTGTCAACATAGTAGGGAAAACCTTTCCTGAGAAAATCCAGATGTCTGCCTTTTGTTAGGCTTAGAGCACTTATTCGTCAATTAACTTTTACGCTTGAATAATCCTAGCAAATGCATCAGGATCTAAAGCTGCGCCTCCCACCAGAAGGCCATCGATATCAGGCAAGTCCATGAACTCCTTTGCATTCGAAGGGTTCACCGAACCACCATATTGTATTCGCACTTTGGAGCTGACACTATTGCCCCACAGCTCCTCGAAAATTGAACGAATTATCGAAGCACCCTCCTGGGCATCTTTTGGATCGGCAGCTGCACCTTTTCCAATTGCCCATATCGGCTCATAGGCGACTACGCAACGCGATGCCAATTCAGGCGAAAGAAACGAAACCGCAGAGTCAACTTGAGAATGCAATCTATCGGATGTAAGCCCATCCTGTCTTTCCTGATAACTCTCACCAACGCAAATAATAGGCGTCATCTGCGACCTGAAGACGGCCTCAACCTTGGCTCGAACCACCTCATCGCTCTCCGCGAAATAAGCGCGTCTTTCTGAGTGTCCAACTATTACATACGACACGTTTAGCTTTGCCAACATCGGGGCCGATATTTCACCCGTGAAAGCTCCAGACGGTTCGAAATGACAGTTTTGAGCACCAAGCGTGAATCTCATTTTATCGGAATCAATTAGTAATTGAATAGGTCTTAAATCTGTAAAAGGTGGATGGATCGAAATCTCGCTGTAAGAATAATCTTGAGGTTTGAGGAGGAAGAAAAGTTTCTGAACAGTCTGAATTGCCTCTAAATGATTGAGATTCATCTTCCAATTGCCACTGATTAGCCGATATCTTCCGCTTTTTGGATTCGGTCGCAACTCCATGGAAACTTTATCTTTGGCCACACTCAGTCCTTTCAAAATTCACTCTGAAACGCAAAGGTTCACAGCTCGCAGGTGCAGCACCTGGATCTACTATCTTGGTGATTCCCTCAAAGCCTTTAAACCCGGCAAATCGCCTTTTTCTAGAAATTCCAACGAAGCGCCTCCACCAGTGGATAGGTGGGTAATTGCATCAACCAGCCCAGCTTTCTCAATAGCTGCTGCACTATCGCCTCCACCCACAACAGAGAAGCCCCCAAAGGAGGCAACGGCTTGAGCAACACCCAGAGTTCCATTAGCAAAACGGGCATCCTCACATACTCCAAGTGGACCATTCCAAAGAACCGTCTTAGCGGCAGAAATCACCTCGCTGAATTTTTCGATGGATTTCGGTCCAACATCAAGACCTCTCCATCCAGGCGGAATCTCCTTTTCAAAGATCTTTACGTCGCCGCTTTGATCGTCGGAGCCAAACCTGCCATCTGGACTCAAACCTACAAAGTCCACCGGCAGTAGAATCTTCTCCGTTGAGCTGAGTAGGTCACGGCATACATCCAACTGGTCATGCTCGACCATCGAATCGCCGATTTCAAACCCTTGCGCAGCCATAAAGGAAAACGCCATTCCGCCGCCAATAATTAAAGTGTCAACCCTGTCGAGAAGTGATTTTATCAATCCGATCTTGTCGGAAACTTTGGAACCACCCATAATCCCGACGAAAGGATCCTCTGGGCTTTCCAGTAACGATGACAGAACTTCAGTTTCTCTGGCCAAAAGTCTACCAGCGGCAGAGGGGAGATATTTTGGAGGTCCTACGATCGATGCATGCACCCTGTGTGCGGCTCCAAAAGCATCGTCTACATACAAATCTACGCCTTCAATAAGCTGCCTAACGAATTCCTCATCATTGCGCTCCTCGCCTATAGAAAATCGAAGATTTTCCATGACTTCCACGCCCGGGAGATACTCTTTCAGCCGCTTAGCCATAGGAGTTATCGACAGGTCTGGATCAAATTTTCCATGAGGTCGGCCAATGTGAGAGCAGGCTATTACCTTTGCCCCCCTGTCCAGTAGCCACTGTAAGGTCGGCAGCGAGGAGCGGATACGAAAATCATCGACAATTTCAAACTTGCCGTTTGAATCCTTGACCATCGGGACATTAAAGTCACAACGGACAAGAACTGTTTTACCTTCTACGTCGCCTAATTCTTCTAGCTGAGGAACATACATTTATCGCACTACACCTCCAAAACAATGCGCAGGTGAGGCTGTAGTTGAATCTTCACAAGTCATCTTTAGAGCTTCGACCCTACCAAAATAGCCAAATCAACTAATCTGTTAGAATAACCCCACTCGTTGTCGTACCAACCAAAAACCTTCACCAAAGTGGACCCGTTTTCCAGATCCATAGCCATGGAAAGTTGGGCATCAAGGGTGCATGAAGCCGAAGAACCGACAATGTCTGACGAGACCAGCGGCTCTTCGCTATAGACCAGGACCTTGCTTAACGGTCCCTGCTCGGCGGCTCTTCTAAATGCCTGATTTACATCCGAAATCGACACCGAACCATTCACAATAACCGTGGCATCAGTAATCGAACCGTCCGGAATAGGCACCCTGAGTGACGTGCCGTCGAGGCTCCCTTTTAGGTGCGGCAGAACCAACCCCGTAGCCTTGGCAGCCCCCGTCGAAGAGGGGACAATATTAATCGCTGCCGCTCGTGCCCTTCGTAAATCTTTATGCTCCAAATCAAGAAGATTCTGGTCATTTGTATAGGCATGAACAGTGGTCATTAATCCTTTACGTATGCCAAACGCATCATCAAGTACTTTCATCATTGGCACAAAACAATTGGTAGTACAGGACGCATTGGATATTATGTGATGTTTCTGCGGGTTGTAGAGATTATGGTTCACTCCCATCACAAAAGTTTCGTCAACATTTGTTCCCGGAGCAGAGATTATTACTTTTTTGGCTCCTGCTTGGATGTGAGCCTCGGCCTTTGTGCCATCTGTGAATATACCAGTCGATTCGATTACAACATCAACCTCGAGATCACCCCAGGGTAAAGATTTCGGATCCCGTTCGGAAAACACCTTTAGAAACTTGTCCCCCACCATAATTCCATCATCACTGGCTGAAACCTCGGCACCAAGCTTGCCATGAGTAGAATCATAAGCCAATAAATGTGCATTGGTGGATATGGAAGTTAAGTCATTAACTGCCACAATCTCGATATCCGCGCCAATATTCCTAGCTGCCCGGTAGAAATTTCGGCCAATCCTCCCAAAACCATTGATACCCACTCTGAGGGACATTATTCCTCCACAATCTAAGTCAATCGTCGGCCAGACTTCCAGATCAGCGCTAAAAGCTGCGCTACATGGAATTTAATCTCCGCTAAAGACTAGCGTCATAAATTCGAAACCGATCTTCAAACTTTTAGCCGCACTACGAAATATCAAAACATCTAAATCACAGTCTGTAAAGCAATCGATAATAACTCAGGGTTATGAATATTTCCAGAACCATCCGATAATATGACATTTACTAGCTCGCAACCGATGGATACGCACAGCTCATTGGTGTCACCCAGAGCTATATGGCTGTCATCTGAAACCACTACGTCTGGATAAAAACCATGCTCGACTAATGCGGCAATATGGTCAGCAACAGTCATTCCCATCGTCTCTTCCATTTGAGGTCGTAAATTTGAGACATATATTCTCTTACCTGAACTACGCGAGATAGCATCCCTAATCTTTGGGTAACATAAAACCGCCAGTACTGAGGTAAACAAAGAACCTGGCCCAACCACGATCGCGCTAGCTCTGGCTATAGCATCCAGTGCTCCCTCTGGTACTTCGGGATCCTCGGGGAAGACCTTTAATCTTTCAATCCCACGGGTGTGCATTATTTGCACTTGTCCCCGAACCTCTTTCCCTCCTGCAGTTGCCACCAACGTCACTGGTGAGACAGAAGAAGGGAAAAGTAACCCCTTGCTGCCTAGCAGATGAGCCACCTCTGAAATTGCTCTAGAAAAATCACCGGAAACTTCTGTCAATCCTGAAATTATTAGATTGCCAAGACTGTGCCCAGCCAAATCCCCTTGTGAAAAACGATAATCAATGGCTGAAGACCACAGGGAATCAGAATCCGCCAGAGCTATAAGACACTTTCGCAAGTCACCGGGAGGCAAAAAACCGAAATCGGCCCTAAGCCGACCGCTCGACCCTCCATCGTCAGCCACTGAAACTATCCCCACCGGAAAAACCTTGGCCAATACCAAAGATTTTAGTGAAGATGCCAGACCGTGTCCTCCTCCGAGAGCCACCACCAATGGACGATCATCCTCGTTCTCGGTTAATTTCAACATACTTGCTACCTCGAAATATCCCTGTGGCTCACTCTTGGGTCAAAACCCATTGCCCTAAGCTTCTTTGCCAGTTCTTCAGAGATGACAACAGACCTGTGTTTACCCCCAGTGCATCCAATGGCCACATTTAGATACGATTTTCCTTCTCTCTTGAACGCAGGGAGCAGAAATGAAAACAAGTCCTCCAACTTATTCATAAATATCTCTGTGTCGTGCTGATCGAGAACATATTTCTTTACAGCTTTTTGTAGTCCTGTATGTGTCCGAAGCTCTGGCACCCAATGCGGATTTGGTAAAAATCTGACGTCGAATAGAAGATCCACATCCCTGGGAATTCCGTACTTATATCCGAAGGACACTACTGAAATACGTAGGCTGGGGTCCATTTCGCTCGATTCAAAAAGGGCGACCAATTTATCTCTCAATTGATGCACGTTGAGGTCCGAGGTATCAATTACGACATCAGCTTGATCCTTCAGAGTTGAGAGCATTTCTCTCTCCCGTTTGATGTCATCCGCCAGACCGGAACCTCCCAGCGGATGCCTTCTTCTGGTGCCCTCGTATCTCTGTATTAGGACTTCGTCAGCAGCATCAAGGAAAAGTACCCTTACCCGCGCAGTCGAAGAACGAAGCATATCCAGCTCAGGTCCAAGCTCCTCAATGTAGTCAGAACCCCCCCTTCCTATCACTAAGGCCACCCGTTCTGTTTCCGATCCTGGCCGCTCGACCAGATCGGTCACCTTTGAGATGAGCGCAGGAGGCATATTGTCGATTACAAACCAATTGAGGTCTTCGAAGACCGCGGCAGCATTCGATCTACCCGCTCCACTCATTCCAGCAATAACTACAAATTCGCTCATGGCTTGCCCACCCGACCGTCCATGGAAGATCCAAGTATCTCTTCGACCGACATTACCTTTTCTCTAACCTAAGAAACAACAACCGCGGAATCGAAGCAGCCTGAAGGTACTCAGGTGCTTTGTCTAAAAACCCTTTGGGCGGAGCCGGCTCTTCCATCTTTACTAAAAAAAGGCCTCTCTCGCTAAGCGCGTTAATGTAACGATTTAGAGGACGGTGTATAAAGGGGATGTAGACATCCTTTTCAACTTCCTCTATAGTCTTTTCTTCCACTAAGTACTGGCCTATTCGCCAATATTGCTCTCCGATTATATGGTCATCGATCCATCCTGACCCTGGTGTTTGCATAAGTGGATGGTTGAGGAAGAAAAGGAAATTTCCACCTTTTGAAAGGATACGTGAAACTTCGTCAAGTGCGCCATCTAAATCATCAATGTGCTCAAATACAAGGCAGGCAATAACGGTATCGAACGAGGAGCTCGCAAGTGGAATGCGTGACGCCTCCGCCCGGATAATTGTCAGCTCCGCATCTCTCTCCCTTGCAACTGTGACTTGCTCCCAGGTTGGATCTATGCCGACAACGCTTTTAATACCTGGCGATCCTGACGCCACCCGCGCCAACTGACCCTCACCTGTTCCAATATCCAGGACCGATCTTGCTCCAGCTAAATTAGCACGCAAAAGAGGAATAATCTGTTCCTCGTATTCAGGATCTGCGCCATCCGTAAAGCCATCCTGCCACCATTTTGCGTTGTGCTCCCACAACTGGCTCGCGATGCCATCGAAATCCTCACTCAGCGGCGAGCCGTTATAGTCACTCATTATTTGAAAGGCTAAACGAATTTACTTGCCGCTCCGCCCGCTGGAACCATGAAGTATATCGAACACTGCACCTCCAATGTCCGGGGGCAACCAACCCAGACCCATAAGCTCCTCTTTGCTCGCCTGCTTAAGCCGTTTGATGCCTCCATACTGGGCAAGCAGTCTTTTGGTTCTAGCCGGTCCCATTCCCGCAACTGTAGAAAGGATGGAATTGGTCATGGCTTTGCTTCGGAGCTCCCGATGGTAGGTTATTGCAAATCTGTGTGCCTCATCACGCAGTTGCTGCAACAGGTACAACGCCTCAGACCCTCTGGGAATTCGGATCGGGTCTGACCTACCAACAACGAATACCTCTTCAAACTGTTTCGCCAGACCAATAAGAGTTACCTCTCCTAGGTGACCAGAGTCCATAAGTGCCTTATGTGCCATCGAAAGCTGGCCCTTTCCCCCATCCACCACTATCAGAGATGGGGGATATGCAAACCTCCGTTGAAGACCCTCCAAATCCGAATCAGCTCCAGTTTCTGAATGATTCAAATAAGCAAACCGTCTTGTCAACACTTCATACATGGCGGCAAAATCGTCATTCTGTGGCACATGGACCTTGAATCTGCGATAGTCGGACTTTTTCATCAGGCCATCTTCCATTACTACCATAGAACCGACATAGTTGCTGCCTTGAAGATGGCTCATGTCATAGCATTCGATCCTGAGCGGAGGAACATTCAGGTCAAGTTCATCTGCGAGAGACCTCAGGGCCCGCGCTCGTGAGTTATGGTCTGATGCCCGAGACAGCCTTGCCCTTTTGAATTCGATGGAAGCGTTGACCCCAACCGTTTCGAGTAACGCCCTTTTCTCACCCCTTTGAGGTACCCTTATATGCACTGAAGCACCTCGTAATCCCTTCAGCCACTCCTCAAGCAGGCCTGGATTGTCTGGTTCGATTGGAACAAGCACTTCAAGAGGTAGATCACTACTAGATTCCGAATAAAAATCCTCTAAAATCGTAGAAATCAACTCTGAATCGTTCGAGTCAATGACCTTGTCAATACGAAATCCCTTTCGACCGACCACTCGACCCTTCCGCACAAAAAATACCTGAACAAGAGCCTCGATTTCATCCTGAAATATCCCAAAGACGTCTGCGTTAAAACTTTCGCCCCCGACCATCTGCTGTTTGTCAATAGCTTTGCCAATTAGCTCCAACTGATCCCTGAATCTGGCGGCCTGCTCAAAGTTCAGCTCTGAGGCAGCGCCGGACATGCTGCTACGCAATCGTGAGATCACCTCCGAGGTATCTCCTTTTAGAAATCTCCCCAGATCCCCTACCAGCTGTTGATAATCCTGTCTCGACACCAGCGAGGCACATGGACCACTGCATCGTTCGATATGGTACAAGAGACACGGACGCTTCAACTTTTGATGCCGCAAAAATTTAGAATCACTACATGTCCGCACTGGAAAGGTACGCAACAACGAATCCAAAAGATCGCGAATTTCGCCTGCATGGGGGTATGGACCAAAATAGCGTACTCCGCGTTTCCTCTGCCCGCGCATCATCCCAACCCGGGGCCACTCCTGGTCGACGGTGATCGCTATAAAAGGGTAACTCTTATCATCTCTCAGTCGGATATTAAACCTGGGATGGTGACGTTGGATAAGATTATGCTCCAGTATTAAAGCTTCAACCTCATTCCTGACCACAATCCATTCCACCGAAACAGCCAGAGATACCATGGACGCAGTGCGGGGATGAAGATTTTCGATCGGTTGAAAGTAATTGGCTAATCGACTCCGGAGTGAAGTAGCTTTGCCGACATAAATTATCCTGCCGTCTTCGTCTCTAAACTGATATGACCCAGGTTCATTGGGAATCAACGAAGGCTTAATTTTAGATATCATTGGCAAAAGCTTCCAAGATCTGCCGTCTCCCTTACCATCAGAAGATATTTTCCGATCCGATTATTGATTTCCTCCCCACGGATAAATCCGGAGGATTCCTGAGAACCAGTTATGCTCATGCCACTAGCCCTTCAGGTGGTTGACGCTTCACTGGGCCGCTGTGCTCAGCCCTAATGGGCTT
>JAJZLS010000071.1:1465-8868 GCA_021803345.1 Actinomycetes bacterium | reverse complement strand
CTTCACCTTCGCCCTTGCGGACGCCGATGCATGACACGGGGCCACCGTGGATCGCTACTCCTTCGATGTTGGACTCTTTCATTCCTTTCTACATGCCGGTTTATCCCGGCGCTCTGCCTGTTCACACCCTCTCGCAGGTGGCATATTTCAGCGAGAATGGGTGGCACATTTCAACAGGAATACTCAATGGGTTGTCAGACAGCCAGATTTAATGCAAATCTTATCCCCAGAGGGCAGAATTGTGTAGTCACGTCAATTCCAGTGAGTCGCACGTTGCCATTTCCACTTTCTGAATAGTCGCGTTGCACTGGCAGAACAAGTTCTGTTTCTAGGAACTTAACCAGAAAAACCTCTGATTCCTTACGGTGTGGGGCCTGCCGAAGGAGTCCCACCCTGAGCCGAGTAACAACATCACGGAGAGGGTTAGGAACCGATACTAGCTTCGAGCACCCAGAATTAAGCAGCCGAAACAGCGCTAGAAATGTCCGCACGTTTCAGAAAATCAAAAAGTTTGTGCCAGTAGGTTGGAGCTTATATCGGCGACAGATGCACCGGAGTACGCAATAACTCGCGGGAGAAAACATCACTCCGTCCTCGGAATGGTGATGCTTTCTCCATGTTGCAGGGACCCGTTTTGGGTCCAATAACTGTTGCTAAATGTCCAGTTCTTCTTCCGGATTGTCGAAGACCTTCAAGGTTGGGACTTTGCCCGGCATGCCAAGCTCTTCCCATCGGTTGAGAGCCTTTTCGTACTGATTGGTAGTCAGAGCGGTTCTGCGGGAAAACTTCTTGATATTCTTGAACTCTTTGCAGGCGTAAATCAGAGCCTTGGATCCAAACGGACGCTCTTCATTGGGGTTCTTGCTCGGGTCAAGATAGGTTGACCAAGTGTTACGCAGAATGTCGATGTCTTCAGACACCCTACAACGGGTGGAAGCAGCCCAGATGACCTGCTCCAGATCGGATGGGTCGATATCCTCATCCACTACGTATATGAACTTCGAGTAATACGCGCCACCTGCACACTGGGCTGCTATGGCAGCGGCCTGCTGTGCGTGCCCTGCGTACATCTGCTTCAACGAGACCACGGTCATTCCAAAACCGCCGGCTGCCGACGGGACGGACCAGACGCCTTGAACACCTGGAATACCGCACGCCTCAAGATCGCGCCAAACCCTTGCTCCACGCATCACCGACAGGAACAGATTTTGCTCACATGAGGGGTGATCCGCCATCAGCGCCGCAGTCATGATCGGCTGGTTTCTAAAGTAAATCGCCTTGACTTCAATGCTCGGAGTCTGCTCAAGGCCTGGTCGCCCGTAGTAGCCAGTAAACTCTCCGAAAGGTCCCTCTTCTTGACCACCGTCGGGGTAGGAGTAACCTTCGATTACCAGTTCAGCCCGAGCCGGAATAGGCAGCCCTGTTATCTTGCCAGGGACCGTTTCGATAGGTGAGCCTTGGAGTCCACCGGCCGCGTCATATTCGGACTCCTGTTTTGGGAATCCTGTGGCGGCGCATATAAACAAGAGTGGGTCGACACCATAAACGCTTACCACCGGGCATGGTTTGCCCATCGCCCACCATTTCTCACGGTCCAGCAAGGTGTCCTTGCCAGGAGAGGAGTAGTAGCCAACTCGGTTCTTGCCCTCGATCATCTGGCGGTAAGTTCCAAGATTGATCCGGCCCGTTTCAGGGTCCTGAGTTATAATCACATCTGCGGTACCTATGTAGGGTCCACCGTCACGCACCCAATGGGTTGGCGTTGGGAAGTAGTGCATATCGATATCGTCGCCCATCCAGACGTTATCAAAGATTGGCGCATCCTTCGGGTCGATTGAGATCGGTTTGATCTTCTCCTGTTGGTCGAACTTCTCTTTAATATATTGAACGAGCTCTATGGGAGTCTTCCCCGGTTGCGTCCTCATGGCCAGTGACAACCGGTTCATGCTATTTCCTATTGGATTAAAGAGTACCCGAACGTCACCCTGGTGTCCTTTTGGATTTTCGAACAGAAGCGTCGTCTGCTCGGCATTTTTGCCGTTCAGATAAGTAAGCGCACCCATTTCCAGGTGTGGGTCCACCTCTTGGGTAATGTGGGTAACCTCTCCAAGTTTCTCTACGTCGTCCAACCAGTCCCGTAGATCTCTTATATCAACCTTGCTCATCTGCAAAACCTCCAATAACTAACAGCTCGAACCAATATGTCTTCAATGCACTCGTAACTCGTCAATTCCATTTGTGCCGCTTCACAAGTTGGTAGGATCTTTCGGATCGGACCACCAAGTGGAGAATTCCTCTGTCGGTACCCTTTAACCAGCTTGTGTTGGCCTTGGATCCGTTCAATTCTGCCTGTGACAACCTTATGGGAACAATTTGATTCTCAATTACCGAAAAGGATCTGGAGTGTGTGCCCCGGAACAGACTCCGTTCCGAGATTCCATATTGTTGGACATTTACCAGCATTGATGCAGGCTAAGCCGAGTAAATGCAGGTCCGCTACTGTGCCGGAATCTCCCACATTCAAACCAAGTGAGCCTAGTTTGTGCCGTTGAACCCACTTTGACACGGACCTTTACCTTTTCTCAACCAGCTATTGAACCCCCTATTCAGTGTGATTCTATAGCACGCAGGATCGCTACTTGAAAGTCACAGTAGCATATAATGATAGAGAAAAGCAAATTTGCTTACAGGTTTTCAGTCTTTAGCTGTTAGCCCTACTGTTGAAATGTTTTCAGACTTGCTAGCCTGGGAGTTGCTGAGCTACAAGCCTCTGACATGGTACTCAACCATTATGGGGATGGACTCTTTGAGAATCATGGGGGTTACAATTTTCTGAGAGGTTGCCTCTGGATATTTTGGGGATATCTGGAAAACACGAGAGATTATTCTAAAAAGCTTAGGGATTCGCTGGCAAAAGTTGAAGTCACAAGCAAGTTGACGGAAGTGACCGCTGAGGTGGATCAAGTGCTTAAAATGTTGACTGTGACCTAAATTGCGAAAAAAGAAATCTGTGACCCGGCTTTACTCTTCGTGAACATCATGGCCATTCGGGTCAAAACATTCTATCCAAACCATCTGATTCGAATTACAAGAGGCTGACTCTGGCCGTTCCGTAAATCTCGAACAAGAAACAGCTAGTGCTGGCTGACCATCCAGGCCAAGAAGATGAAACAGAGCGATGCACCGAGGGTCGGAGATGGTAACGGCTCCGGAAAATCAGAACATCCACATTACCTACGCGGTTGACGTTGCCAAATTCAGAGCCATCGACTATTTCTGATGAGCCACCTTTCCTAAAGACATGTCACGGTCAGACCATAGAAATTTCGGCATCAACCAGAGGACAGGTTGGCTACATAGCACGAAGGGTTGCTTTGACAACCACATGGATGATCAAAAATGGTGCTTTAGTTTTTGCCTGCTAACTATACAAAAGAGACGCTATTGTCGTAAATTACTCCGGTTGTGTCCGGGAAACCGAGACTTCTAGGTTCTCCCAGTCATCACGCTAGAATTGCCCCACATGGGAAAGGTCCAGCCATCGCAGTTCTTGGAGTACCGCAAGTCATCATAGGTACAGGTGTGTTTGGCCTCTGACCTAAACCTAACATCGCTCTCGCGACCATTACGGAAAAGTGTCCAAACACCCCAAGGCTGACACCATTGATTTGTTATCTGACATGGTATGGGCTCTTCCCCTGTCACCGATTTAGCCAGTAGCGCCGTTGGACACGCTGCTTGAACTCTAGCTGCATCATCCTGTATTCTCCGGCGAGCCTGCCAGGTTGATGGTCCGCTATTTGCGTGCTGACACTACTAAAGGATGGCCCGGTGATTCTTATCGGAACGGATATTGCTTAGCAGCGACGTACTAGGTGTTGCCTTAGTCAAGATAAGGTCGCGAGATCCCTACTCAACGAGTATGCTCCTACCTTGCAGTCGTGTCGGCTAAGAATAGGGTCAAATACATGTGATCATAGCTGTGCCTTTTGCGATTCAAAGATCTGCCCGCTGTAGACGTTGTTTTATCACTCAAAAGGTAAAACAATCCACAAATTGATTAATTCCCTTATCTGGCAGAAATTCTAAATTGAGACACTATCCCAGACCCTTAAGCATGAAATTCCAGTAGAAGAAGGGCAGTCCGAAGCGCTTCAATAGCCACATGTCGTAGCGCTCCTTTTTGGTATTGATCAACGGAATCGTGGGATGTGGTGTGAGGCTATAGTCAAATTCCGCTAACAGCATTTTGCCGCGGGCAGTGGTGAAGGGGCAGGCGGCATAGCCATCGTACCGGGCTACTGGGTCCTTCCCAGCCAGTAGGGCAAGCAAATTGGTCACCACCACTGGTGCTTCCTTGCGAATAGCCGCGCCTGTCTTCGAGGTTGGAGCATTGCACACATCGCCAAGGGAAAAGACTTCAGGGTAAACAGTGTGCTGAAGAGTATTGCGGTCTACACTTACCCATCCGAACTGACTTGTAGGATCTGCAAGCGGACTCTCTCGGATGAAGCCAGGAGCACGCTGCGGAGGAGCAGTGTGGAAGAAATTGTAGGTGATCGACTGACGGCTCTTACCTTCCGGGGTAGTGATTTCAAACAATGCAGTTCTCTTGCCCGGATCGACCTCCACCAGCTCATGGCTGAATCGGGCGTCAATTCCGTAACCTTCGATGACGCTGGACAACACTTTCGCGAATTCTGGAACTCCGAAAATTCCACCAGCTCCGGTGGCGAACACGACATCGATATTGGCTAGAGCACCGGTCCGTTGCCAATGGTCCGCAGATAGATACGCGGCCTTTTGCGGAGCACCAGGACACTTGATCGGAGTTCCAGGTGATGCGAAGAGCGCAGTGCCACCGCGGAATTTCTTTACCAGTTCCCAAGTTTTTGGTGCAAGCTCTGCCACATAGTTGGTACTAGCGAACGGAGTATTAACCGCATCCTGCAGACCAGGCACCATGTCCCATGCCATCTCAAGTCCCGGGCATACCACCAAGAAGTCGTATGAAAGTTTGGAGCCAGACGAAATTGTGACTTCACGCTGCTCCGGCTCTATTTCGACAGCTTTGTCTTGTATCCACCGCACCCCTCTAGGCATCACACTACCCTCGAAACGACGAGTGTGATCAAGCGAACTGACCCCACCACCCACGAGAGTCCAAAGCGGTTGATAGTAATGAATATCGGACGGCTCTATCAAGGCTATATCATCTTGGCCAGCACGACGCAGTCTTGCGGCGACATCGATTCCCGCGGAGCCTCCGCCTATGATTACGATTCGGTGGTGCATTTCCAATCCCCACAGTTCAATTTATTCAAATCAGGATTCTTAGACCCTTTTGTAAAACTTTACAAAGTTTATCTACTTAGTTAACATTAATCAAATTAGTCAACATTAATCAAGAAATTCTTTAATAAAGGGCTCCCCCTAGTATTTTTCATGAGCTGTGACCAGACCTGCATTCGGTGAGGTGGTCTATGCTTTAAAGCCGTAGTTGAACCTATCGGGTTGCACCAAGCTGATTAACCTAAATTACCTCAATTCATGCGAGCTCGTCTCCGAGCAATGGAGTTCCGTTCTACAACCTTGAAGGCGGCCGTAGGCTCCTCTGTCATGTTCAATGTCAAGTTGTAACCTTGAGAGGCTTTTGTTAACCAAAAACTATCGCCTATGGGATGATAAGCAGCAGTGCTTGTATTTTTTGCCGCTTCCGCAGGGGCACCAAGCGTTGCGCGAGGTGGTCTTCCAGACTCGGCGTTCGGCGCGTTCGGTCTTCTCAAATTCGGACATAATCATTGCCGGGGACATTCCCCGTTTATAAAACCCGAGCAATGTTGCCAAATACGGCTGCAGGTGGCCGTAGTAGTCCCGGTATCCATGACAGAGGTAATTGAGGCCATTATCTCCATCTTCGGTCTGGATGAAGCGGTCCTTGGGACAGCCCCCATTGCACAAAAAGAGCACCGGACACTCTTTGCAGTAGGTTGGCAGCGAGTCCTTCTTTGCCTGGCCAAAAACCGTTTGCTTTGGCGATTCAATGAGTTCTGACAACCGGTCAGTGGTCAGATTACCTAGATAGTTGTCGAGATTGACGAAGTGATCACAGCTGTATGTTCCGCCGTCATGTTCAACCGCAAGCACCCTTCCGCAAGTTTCGGACATGATGCAGATGTTGGCGGGCTTGCCGCTAACCACTAGCAGACATTCAAGAAAGTTCTGAATTCCAATGCGGCCAAGGTCGTGGCGAATCCATTCGTCGAAAACGTTGGAGAGGAAGCTGCCCATCGCCTGTGGTTTGACAGACCATGGTGCTACTGTACCATTAGGCAGCCGACTGACGACTGGAAGGAACTGCAGCCAGCGCACTTTCTGATCGAGGAAGAAGTGGTAGACCTCGCTCGGGAACTCCGAATTTCTGGCATTGAGGGTGCAGAGTACGTCTGGCTCAATACCGTGCGCCCGAAGTTGGCGAAGCCCCTCTATTGCTCTCTTATGTGTACCTTCGCCTCTAATGTCGATTCGATATGCGTCGTGGAGGCGTTCGGGCCCATCAAGGCTGAGTCCCACCGTAAAGCCATTTTCTGCCAAAAAAGTGCACCACTGGGAATCCAGACGGGTACCGTTGGTCTGAAGATTGTTGAGACACTGCCAACCCTCCGGCAGGAATCTGGCCTGAAGCTCAAGGACATTTTTGAAGAAATCCATGCCAGCCAGAGTAGGTTCTCCGCCGTGCCAGACAAAGTGTACCACTGGACCCGGGCTTTCGGAAATGAAAGATTTGATATAAGCCTCAAGTACTTCGGGACGCATCCGGAAGTGTTCTGTCGAAGGGAAAAGTGACTTCTTCTGAAGGTAATAGCAGTAATTGCACCTTAGGTTGCATATGGGTCCTATCGGCTTTGCCATGACCACAAACGGTGATGTCACGCTCATCTTCGATCCACCTGCCTATCCCATAATATTCTTCGTCTTGGAGGGAACCATGATGGCAGAAGTTGCTGCCAAACTACGGCACCAGACTGCCGGAGTGCTTGCAAAGCCACCCTGCGCATCCATAGTATATCAGGCGCTTTGCTCTCCAGGCGAACTGGTCGGTTGGTCTACGACTATTGGCGGCCCATTTTCGCACCCAGACTAGAAAGTGGTAAGTACTCTCCCTCAAATTTGCCATATGCGATAGGGAATAAAATAGGTACGAAAACAATAAGTGCTAAGAGGCAGTAGCGAAAGTCTTGTCCGATCGCACACGGGTTGGCTCAGCAACGCTCGAAGTAATCCGCCACTTCGGATTTAACGGTGATTAGGGGGTAAGTAGTTCTCTGGTATTGAGGCCAGGTTGGAAATGGTACAGGGGTTCTGCCAGAATGGGATTTGAACAAACTCAAAATGGAGAGCCC
>JAJZLS010000071.1:0-1455 GCA_021803345.1 Actinomycetes bacterium | reverse complement strand
ACACGGGTTGGCTCAGCAACGCTCGAAGTAATCCCGGGAGTGACCGTCAGATGAGACCTTTGGTGACCTTTGGGCCTGGTTAGCAGTCGATCTGGAGAGGTCTATCTATTGATCAGCAATTACCCTTTCCTCTCCAGGACCCAACGCCTGCGAAGCGCTTCGAATTGATGAACATGGATGCTTTTGATGACCTTGGCAGAGATGTGATGTTTTTGGCATTTCTCAATCAGTGTTCTTTAAAACCGAAATCGAAGAGGATCTTATTCAACCTTTCTCTGCGTTCTCTTGCTTTACACATGCCGCCGATAAGGCCTACCTTGTCTGAACCTGAGCCGACCAGAACAATCACCGCGAGTAGGTACTTTTGACATAACACTCTAAAATGCTCCAAAGGGTCCTTTTAATTTCCTTTGGGGTGTGTAAATCTCCATGTGACATGCCGAACCCGGAAGAACTCGCCACCATCAAAGCATTCATGGGTGATACCGAGAATATCGACGAATACAAACGGGCTCCTGCAGTTGTCACCCTTGAGGCTGGAAATTCTCTGGAGATAACAGGCCTGTCCAAAAAATACGCTCAGAGGATTCGAAAAGAGTTCCGCAGTATTGGCACAGATGCTTTCAAGGATAAACGTCATAACAACGCACCAGTACTTCTTGCTAAGGCTCAAAGAGACGAAGTACTCGTCATGTTAGAGACGACAACACCAAACGACCACGGCTACACTAACTCCCCATATTGGTCAACACGGATACTGGCTAGCGTCATCAAGCGTAAATACAATGTGGCCTATTCCTCTTTAACCAGCTATTACATCTTGTTCAAGAAAGCCTCATTCAGCTTCCACCTACCTGGCAAACAATATGAAAAGGCAGACCCAGAAGTGGTAGCCGCTTGGAAAAAAGAACAGTACCAACGCCCGAAGACCCCCTTTTGTGATCCAGATACGGTGATTATCTGCGAGGACGAGACGGTACTTGCCCAGGCAACGACTACCCAGAAAGTTTGGATACGTGCGACATGAGGTCGCCCGAAATAACTGTTCCGAAAGGAGGGACTTGTCATTCAGCTGACAAAGCCCGCCGGCACATGCGGGAGGAGTAATCCATCTGTGTGAAGCTGCCGGGAAAAGTACCCACGGGTTTTCCGTAGGCTAATCCGTGAGGAGAGGTTGAAACTGCTAGCAACAAGTGGTGAGGGGCGAGGGCTAACTGGGTATGGACAATATATGTGAACTGCTGGCTAAACATCGTCAACTTTAACAAGCCAAAGTTGCTGACAGGCTTGAACCAAAACGGTATGTGGGACGGACGCACCATTGAATCCTGGGTGTGCGCTGACAATAGTTTCCACCGGTGTAGAGGCAGGTCCTAACCCCAGTGCGTTATTCAGGCGGAACATGGTAAGCCCGTAGTTCTGCCCAAGTGATTGGGCAAGCCAACCGTAAGGAAG
>JAJZLS010000083.1:786-8887 GCA_021803345.1 Actinomycetes bacterium | reverse complement strand
CTTACTCTGCCGACATTTTTTGGTCAAACAGGAGTTTTGCTGGCACAGCCTAAATCGGGCAATGCTCTAGTAGAAACAACCAACAACAGTGGTAAAACCTGGACGCCGTACACTACACCATTTCAAGCGCTGCCAACAGTGGCTCCCACGGTGCTTGGCCCAATCTGTCAAACTTGTGTGGCAGTTGGGTCAGAGCCATTTGTCGCAATAAATTCAACCACATTCATCTACTTGGCAGCTGGAAAGCTGTATCGGACTGCAAATGGAGGACAGAATTGGATTTCTGTGAGAACAAATACGATCTCAGCTGTTGTTGGGAGTCTGGGGGATCATAGCGTTGCTGGTCCCCTACAGTTTTCTTCTCCTAACAGTGGCTGGGCTATCACTACATCCGACAACTTACTCTTGACCCGTGACGGGGGAGCACATTTCTCGAGCGTGATTCCACCGTGTCATTCATTCCAGGAGCAGAGTTGTGCAAGTATGGGCCTGAAGTCGACTCCATAGAGCCCTGTAGCAGTCTCCATGGGAAATTGAGCCTGAATGTTTGGGCCCGACCGTCCCTGTAGTGAGCCAAAGCTCCTTCGATCAGCAGCGTGCCATGCAGCGGAATTGAATCACAGTTCCTAAGGATGGATGCTCTCCCAAACTATCGTTATCAATGGGGTAGCTCCCGTTCAAGTCACAAAGCGTGTAAGAGAAAATCAGGGGCGAGAGGGTTTATAACCAGAGTTGAGGCCCCCGAAATTGTAAGCTAAGGCCGTGACTAAAATTTCCGCCACCCTAGGATCAGGGTTGATAAGACTCTTTATTGTTTTGATAGTTACGTCAACTTCATCATGCGGCAACTTGGTATCCAACCCCAAGCAAGGTCAAACAACTTCAGGTTCAAAGGTTCCTTATCAACTTATAAGTACCGCCTTATTCCCATCTCCAATCTCAACTGCACTTAGTTATCTAGTGGGAAAGAATTCATTCCCAATACTGGCCCCGAGCAAAATCCCCACCAAATTATCCGCTAAAACCTCATATACTCAAACTTCTTACAAAGTAAGCCTTTACCAATGCCAGTCGCTCTTGCCACTGAACAGCTCCAAAATTGGTAGTCCTCCTTGGTGCTCCGGATTAGCTCACCATTTTGGTAATTTCAGCGGCACCCAATATTCAACCTCAGTCAGTGCAGGTCATTGGCTGAGAGTTCTCAACCGCCATCGGACACAATTTTGTGGAGCGATCGCTACGAGATCGATTAAGGTTGGGGTGAGCCGAGGGATTCACATCGTCTTGTCTGGTACCGAAGGCACAACCCGTTATTGCGAGATGACCTTTTATCTAAATGGGTGGAGTGTTGTGATTGGCGGAGGCGCGACACTTAGCTCATTATCTGCGGCAAAACATGAAGCACTGCGAATTATTGAATTTATGAGAGAAGTCCAAATGCCGCAAAATCATGGGGAAGTGATAATTCAAACAGTAGGTGATGGCGATCACGCCTTCGTTGACTGGACATATAACAGCAATCTCTATTCAATAAGCAGTTATCATTCCGCTAACGAAGCTTTTTCTATGGCCGGATCAATCGCTGAGACTTTGCCGGTAAGTTAAAGACAGCTTGAAGATAATCCTTGCGTGATGCAGGCATTGGCTCGATCTCACAATTGCCTTCATTGTTGTTTTGGCTTGGCTCAGCTTTCTTATGGACAGCTTCTACTGCAGATATCATAAGAATCTGGTGCCAGTCAATGGCAATTCAGTTTCTGGCAAGGACAGCGTCAGCAGTGAATGTTGCGCAAGCTGATGCTGTTGATGGTGCTCTGGGGGCTGAACGTATGCCCAGTTGGTTTGGCTGAGAGCCACCACAACTTGTTGCCAATTTGATAGACCGAACTTACTATAAACTGTGAAGAAACGTTGTTGAACGAACACCATTTGTCGGTACCTGGACTGAGTAGCTGCCAATTGTAACCATTTGAAATCTGAGCACTCAGAAGTAGAGATCCATCGGGAAGTATTTGAAAACCTCCTTGTCCTGGGCCTATTCCATAACCGCTTTGAGAGCTTTTTGGTAATGGAACAGCTAAATCTTTCCAGGTTTTCCCACCATTGGAGGAAGTCCTTGCAACGAATTGAGAGCTCGTAGTTACTAATAGAACCTTATTACTTGGCAGCTCAATTAATTGTGCAGGAGAGCAGGCTTGAATTGATTTCGGCCAAATGGGGGTGGACCAAGTCTTCCCATCATCGGAGCTATATAAGACAGACTGGTGTACACCGACACCACCAGCGCAGTTTCCAGCCAGGTAGGAGCCAAATGTTACACACGGTCCAGAAGTTGGACATGCCAGTGACTGTTCTTTCCAGCTTGTTCCACTATTGCTGGTGGCTTCAACCAAAGGAATAGGAGATTCTGACGGGTAGCTAGATCCACTAAAACTTGGACTGAACAGTGCTTCCAAAGAATTTCCATTCTGTCTGAATCCACCAAATCCATTCATGCTGGTACCTGGTGGAACAGGTATAGGAACCCATGTTTTACCTCCGTCTTTTGTCATTAATGCAACATTTGCGAATGGCGGGCTCTGCATTTTAGGCTGGGCTTCGAAGCTGGCAGCGATAAGTTGAGGGGTTGACCCTGTGCCAACAACTGCCAACGAAGTGCAGTTGGGGCTGTCGTTAGTGAAAAGCGTGTAGCCAAGTTGCTGGAGAACTGAATTGACTGGCACTGTCGGTATAGTCCGTGGTCCATTTGGGCCAGCTAATTGAATAAGCCCCGCACTACACCAGTCGACGCCAGCGGGGTTAGAGGGATCTTGGGTGATCTGGGATATTCCGGAATTTGCTAGAACTTTTGGTTGGAATTTTCCGAGTGAACTAAAGGATTGGGGAGGCAAAATATTGAGTAAAGCGTGTCCCATATATATCGAGTTAGTAGCGGCCTTTATCGAGTTAGTACCGACCTTTCCTATGGGCTTCTGAATAATTTGAGGACCTTTGGGACTACCCTTGATTACTTTTAGTTCAAATAGTTGTGGCGAGTTCGAACCAAGTACTGACAGTAGCGGTGCAAATCCGGTTATTTTGACAACGTCACCAGGGTAAGCAGAAATAGGCGACGCTGATAAAGTTGCACAGTTTTGACCCGACTTGCACCATGGAGTCTGGTTGGAACCTACAGTCAGTTGGAATTTGGCTGAACCCTGAGATCCACCAAGACCGCATCCTTTTGCTGTGTCAAGACACTGAATACCAATGGAATAGTTGCCGGTAGTAAGGGGAACCACTTTGGCAGGATTTCCGGCTAACCACGGTGCGTCAGGGACCGTTAGATGAGTCTGAAATTTGGTAGGTGAGATCCACTTCAGGGTGACTCCCTGATACGGCAGTCCACCGCGACAAGAGTCCCAGCACAGGTTGGCATGGTGAAGTTGCCGAGCCAGGGGTGAACCCAAAACACCGGTTACCTGGACTAGGGTGCCAGGCTTGCCAGATCCCGGTGTGAGGGTTATCTTGACCGGCGGTTGTGAGCTGGCAGAGGTGGGGATAACCACCCCTTTACTTGGTGCCGCTTGGCCTTTCTGCAAAGGGATATCATAGAGTTCTACTGAATATTTGCCGCTCGCAAGAGCACCAACACGCAAACATGCAGAAATGGCTCCATTCATTCGCTGAATTATTTCGTAGTTGTTTCCCACGTTGTATATGGCACGTTGGCATCCGGCACCTGAAAATGAAGTGTTTTGAATAGCTACCGATGAGGTAGTTGTCGGGTTCTTTGCCGCCGTCGCTTGTCCACAGGCGCTCAAGGTGATAGATACCAGAATGATTAGGGATAAAAGACGAGAATGCTTGCACATCAAGTTAGTCAACGTTCTCTACATTACAATTAATTTTACGTTTCAAATTCTTAACGAGCAGTTCTCACTTTGATATCGATTTATTATCACTTCGTTAGCTATGTCTTAAGAATAAGTTCTCAATCGGTTCTCAATCTATTATCACATCATTCTCTCGAATCATTAACGATTTATAGTCGATTCTTTATCGGAAGATGATCACTTCCAAGGAATATGACCATCTGAGAGTTGTTTGTCTCTGCAGATTTGGCGGCTTCAAGACGGCAAAGATGCCCTAAATGGGGTAGTAGTTATTTCTGCTACCTATAGACCCGATCAGTTTGATGCTGCACTTCTTCGTTCAGGACGCTTTGACCGACTGATCTATGTTCTACTACCTGATGATGAGTCTCGGCTAAGTCAGTGGAGGATGCACCTGTTAGGAAAGCCTGGTGCAGAGAGCCTTGATTATGATGAAATCACTGCTGCTTCTGTTGGTTACATTGGTGCTGAGATCCAGTATTTTGTAAACAAGGTGGTGGAATCTTTGAGGGCTGCGATGAGCGGGAAAAGCGGGAAGTCTTCACAAACTCAAGATGTTCTGGCAGCGATTCTTACAACGCCAGGACAAATTACATCGGAGCAGGTTGCAAATTATGATGCAATTGCCATCAGGCTGCGTAGGTAATTTGTCTGGCGTGGATTTTTGATTAAAGAGTTTTTATCCTTTTAGGTCTGAACCAGCGGTGGTAGCAGCACTGGCGTGATGGCATGGTGTCGATTAAAACGTAGGATATGTATATTCCACCACAATTGTCACCAGAGCAAAGAATGGCTGCACTTGAAAAAGCCGGAGTAGTACGTAGGCAAAGAGCCGAAATCAAAATCGAGCTGAAAAAGGGTTAGGTTTCGCTTGCAGCATGACTGGAGCAAGCGGGAAACGAGGGCCTTATTGGCAAGATGAAGGTAAGTAAAATGCTAGAAAACCTGCCAGGTTTTGGCAAGGTAAAAGCGCAGAAAGTTATGGAGCAGGTTGGCGTCAGCGATACCCGCAGATTAGCGGGCTTGGGTGCTAATCAAAAGAATCAGCTTCTTTCCCTTGGAGGGTAGTAACTCCAGAAAGCACGAGAATAATTTCACCCATTCACTCTTACCGGACCCTTCCCGGTATTGCTGCCGTCGGTTGAGATTTTGAAAGCAGATGTAATTGACTTTTTGGTCTCTAAAATGCTTCTTTAGCATTGCTTAGAGACCATAGACTATCAGATTTGCCAATACTGCCAATACTGCCGAGATGGCCGACCCTGAGGTGTTCCGGAATAAGTGGGAAAGAGGTTTTCCATCAGTCCAGCCCTCAGTCATTTTTTTAGTTTCGCTTTGTCCATATGGACATTAGCCAAGATCCAATCGTGACTGATATGGAGTCCGAAAGGTTTCCGACGGAGTGTTAGGTTGGCCGAGGAGCGTCTTAGCGGATTTAAGGAGTACGGAGAATGATGGATAGGACACCAAAAGGAACAAAGACCGGCAAGGAGGTCTTAGAAGGTCTTCTCAAGGATCCCGAGTTTCAGGAGGAGTGGGAACGTACTGCCTTGGCGCGTGCCGTGGCGGTTCGAGTAATCGAGTACCGCGTGGAGTATGGCATTTCTCAGACGGAGTTGGGTAGAAGGCTCGGGATGCACCAACCTGCTATTGCGAGACTTGAAGAAGGAGAACACAACCCGAGTATTGATATGCTCAGACGACTTTCAGAGAAACTCGGGATTGACTTCAATATAAGCATCCATTTGGGATCATTAGAAGTCGAGGGGTCAACGAAAGCATCAGCATGATTGCGGGCAGCGTGGCGAATTCAGTAGATGATAAAATCGAAGACTCAATTCATTGGGCGAACCAGTGTCTGATTAGATCGAAAATTGGCAGTGACGATCCCGGAGCCCCTGACTATCCCGAGCCGCAATGAATCTGCCGATTAAGGAAAGTTACTATGGAAAAAGCCGAGGGTGCAAGGTTTGAACCGAAGGCCGAAGGGAGGAGGACCGAGCTGCTTCTCGGTGTCGAAAGACGACTTCACACTGCTCTTTACGTAAGGGATGCTTCGGGTTTAGATGTTGGGATTTCAGAAGGAGTGCCTCCAAAAGGCGGAATGATTGCTGGCAGCCAAGTGCTGCCTGTAAATCCCAATATGAAAGATGCAGTGACAGCGTGGCTGGCCTGGTGGAAATCGATCATTGAATGGGACTACATGTTTAATCCTGCACTTCCTACAGAGGAGCGAACTCGAAAGGAAGCCGAAATTGCAGTATGCGAAACGAACGCCGATCTCGGACCACTGATATCGCGCTTCGTTCAACAAGCAGAGCGGTACTACGATAGTTGGGAATTTATCCAAGCAGCTGAAACCGGCAAGCAAGAACTTCGGCAAATTTGTGGGAGAGCCTTCGATCGGATTCCCGAAGCTAGTTTGAAGAGAGCTAGTACAAAGGGTACCCGAAGTATTTCAGTTAACGTACTAGTCTATGATATACCTTGGTCATGGTCCCCCAAGATGGGGCATGTGATGTGCACGACCTCGTCGATAAGCGGGAATCCAACGGCATTGGAATTGATTATTGCCAAAGCAGTCCTCGTTGCCTGAGAAGCCTGGTAAGTTTCTTCCGATTTCAGGTCCGGAGCACTGACGGACGCCGATGTCGCGACGACAACTCGAATTCCTGCAAGCTATCTTGGTCGGGCGAGCCACTTTTGTCAATCCCGCCATATCACCTTTACAGGTTGTGTGAAAGTGAGATGGCAGAGCCGTTGCAAACACAACCTGTCGAGCAATGAAGATATAGCGAGACTTGCCTTGTTACTGCACGGTGCCGAAAGGCACGACCGGCTATCTGGCAGTCGTTATCCGGTAAATCAGGCCCAAGAATTGCGATTCCAAGCCCGGAATGTCAGAAACCTTTCTATGTGGCACGTACTTGTTGAGAGAGTGGCACTACGAGGTACCCTCGATATTCTGCCAGGTATGCCCGCCGTCAGTGGTTTTCAGAAGATAGAGATGTTGTGCACAGTTCTTTTTGAACGAGACGCATGAACTTATGGCTCCGCTGGACAGCGCGACCTGTGAGTTCATCAGGATCATATTGCTCGGATTTGTTGAGAAACCGGCTGGAACAACGCTTTTCCAGGTGGCGCCTCCGTCGGTAGACTCGTACAGCAGGTTTTCGTTGAAAGGAGCCAGCCAGACGTCAGATCCCGACGCAGCTAGCACCGGCAGCGCATACGAAGAGGGCGCAACGCCTATAGACGAGTTGACGGCATGATACGTCTTCCCGCCATCTGTACTTGAATATAGGGCCATCGTCGACGAACCAGGCGATGAAGATGTAGCTGACGTGGTCTTCAAAGCTACTGGTAGGTAGACCGTTCCATCAGAGATCACGAGTTTTCCAATTGCAGGTGCTGGAAGTCCCAAATTGTTGAAGCTGGATCCCGACCAGGTTTTTCCACCGTCAGTGCTGTAATAAAGCCTTCGGTCGTTCCCGTCCTGTGCCACCACGTTTTGGCTGTTGAGAAAGACAACTGTGCCGTCTCCAAAGGCGAGAGGCGTGGTTGGAAGTGGACGCTGCACAAATGATGAGCCGTTGTAAACGAACAGTGCACTACTTATCCCGACCTGCGCTCCGCCTCTTTCAAGGAGCACGCCGGTTGGACCGGGTCCCACCACGAACTTGGCTCTCGGTGAAGGTTGTCGTGCCTCGAGGCTCGACCATGACGGAGTAAGCGTGTATGTAGACCATTTCGATTGAGAACTCTGCTTCTGATAGATGGTTGCTCCAGCAGCGTAGCCGCTCTCCAATGCCCCAAGCCATATCTCTCCGGATGATGTCGCTACATCACTAAGTGAAGTAAGCGGTGCAGAAGAGGGGAGTGTGATACTGCTCCAACTAGTCCCGCCGTCGGTTGAGATCCTGACAGCGGATGGAGTGAGCTGCCAAATAGTGGATCCGTCGAAACCTTGAGTAACGATGCCACTGGCGGAGTTTGCAGAGCGAGCAGAAGCAGGCTGGCTCACTGACGGAACTTTGGAGGCGCCGCTGGTCTCATGGGCTTGCGAAGTGCCAGAGCTCTGCGCCTGAGATACACCGCAGCTGGCGAGGCTGATCACTGATAGACCGTTTCCATTCACCACCCATGACGGAGCACGCCAGCCAGATGTGATTTAGGAGTAAGAAATAGTTTCTAGCGGGTGGAGCTGTATGCTCAAGTCCGCAGTG
>JAJZLS010000083.1:0-776 GCA_021803345.1 Actinomycetes bacterium | reverse complement strand
AACGTTCATGAATAGATCAGGGGTGGTGAATGGTAACGATAGACCAATACCCACGAGTGTCGTTTTACGGCTTGGCACACCTCCAGCGTTTGAAAATGTCAAAAGTTGAGTGACTTTCAAATCTAGCTTCCTTTACATTTTCTGAAAAGAAATTACAGTTATCTACGGTAGTAGGGACTCTGTGCAACTATCCAGCCATCTATGCAATCCTCGTCAATGGTCACTGAAGGCGACCCACTGCATAAAAACGTTTGCGGCTGATAACGTTCTGCAGCCGAGTTTGCCAGTTGATGAACGTGTTGAGTTCTATTCCAGATACCGTCGGAGAGATATCCAAGCCTGCTGTGTCCTTGCAGTTTACATTGTCATTTTCGCGTATCCCTAACGTGTTGGAATCCATTTCTGTCCTCCGTCCGATGTAGAAAACAGCGTGGGAGTTGCTACGTTGGGCGGCAGATAGCCCATTGAGATCATCGCAGTAGCGGATGAGAAAAATGCAGCTGGGCGAAACCCTGTCAGGAGTGCTGGAGGTAGATTCTTATTTGGATAGCGATATCGAACTGACGGTAAGGAAATTTGCTGCCATGTCCTGCCCCCGTTTGTAGTCCGGTACAGAGTATTAGCGCAGTTTCCAATAACGTCGCTGCAAGACCCCCCTGTTGCCCAGCCATCTGTTTGGTTTACCATGTCTATCCGATTCCACACGAAAGTGCTCGGTAATACAGTTGTATTAAGCTGCGAGAAGGTCTTACCGGAGTTGGAACTAAAAAGAAGTG
>JAJZLS010000075.1 GCA_021803345.1 Actinomycetes bacterium | reverse complement strand
GCTCAACCGAAATTCCCTTCCTAGTGAATTTGCCTTCAGACCTACGGTTCGTACTCGCTTTGCACGAGGGGTCGGTCGTCGGCATTGCAGCCGGATTCGCTTTAGGTGACAATTCTCCTGCTTTCGTGCTATTGCACACAACCGCAGGTCTAGGTAACGCGGTAGGAGCAATTGCCACCGCACGAGTAAACCATGCTCCATTAGTTATAGTTGTAGGCCAGCAAGACCGCCGACACTTGGCTCTAAAACCATTCCTTGCTGGTCAGCTGGAAGGTCTGGCGGGTAACTATCCTCTCGAGGTGCTATCGCCTGTTATAGCATCCGACGTTCCTTCAGCTATCAGACGAGCTACCTATAAGGCGAAACAGGGTCGCGGTCCAGTGTTGGTTATCGTTCCGATGAACGATTGGAATGAGCCCGTAGATTTAACTGCTGCGGCTGCACCTAGGCGAGTAGTTAGTTCACCTATAGGAATTCCTGCTGAGTTAGCTGAAGCTGTGGAAGCAATAAGAAATTCCAAAACACCTGCAATAATTGCTGGAGCTGGAAATGATTCTGACGCAGGTTGGTCTGCTCTGGTCAAGCTAGCAGAGACGCTTGATGCACCGGTTTGGCAGGAAGCATTCGGAGCGAGAGCAGGATTCCCGCAGAATCACCGCCTTCACCATGGCCAACTCCCCGCCGATAGACTGCACCTTAGAGAAACTCTCCTGGGGCACGATTTGCTAATTGTGGTTGGAACGGCTGCACTAAGGCAGTACCCATATACCGATGGCCCGCTTCTCCCGGATAATTGCAAAGTTATCGTTCTCACCTACGACGCGGATGAGGCTAACCGTTCACCAGCAGATTTAGCTATCATTGGTGACCCAGCACTTCTATGCGAGACAGTGAATTCTTATCTAGGAGTATCTAGACCTAAAAGTATCGAATCCTTGACAGGTTCACAGAACCCTCGAGTCAAGCTGTACAGCGTTGACCCACCTGCCGCGGATGAAGCGCTGCGCGCAGCACATGTATTTCAGCTCTTAGCTACCAGGATTCCAGAAAACACAACCATTGTCGAAGAGTCTCCTTCTTCGCGGCCAGCACTAGAGGCATTACTTCCAGCTCGCAAGCCATTTGGCTTCCTTTCAGCAGCTATGGGAGGTCTTGGTTTTGCCATGCCTGCCGCGATTGGTTTAAAGCTCAAACGCCCAGACCATCCTATTCTGTGCATAATTGGCGACGGTTCGTCTATGTACTGCATACAATCGCTATGGACAGCGTCGAAACTAGGTATTGGTGCCGTATTTATCGTTCTAAAAAACGGTGGATATGCGGTTATGGATCGCCTTGCTGACAACAGTCAAGCAATCGGTCCTTGGCCATCGTTTGATGACATATCTATATCTACTATAGCGGCCGGCCTGAATGTCGAATCGGTGACTTTAGAGCATTACCAAGATGTTATAGACATGTTGGACAAGGTGATCCCCGATCTCGGATCTAGACGAACACCTCTGGTAATCGAGGTCAAGGTTGAGGCGGACCAAACCTTTGAACCATAAAGATGATCTTCAATCAACTAAAGACATACCTGCAAAAGAAATTTAGTTACACCGTGCGTATCACAAGAAGTCATAGCAACTATCGGAACCGGTGTCTTTGGCTCTCGGAGACATCTGGACAAACAAGAAGGAGTAACAATGGCATTTTTTGACCCAAAACAGTGGGAAGGGAAGCTTTACAGTGGAGGTTGGGCGAAGGGTGGTGCTGGGAACCGGTCAGTTTTGGAGCCAGCAACTGGAGATATTATAGGAAACTTTGGTGTTGCTTCCATCGAGGATGTCACCCGGGCTGCCGAGATAGCTGGCTCTGCTCAGAAGTCATGGGAGGCAGTATCTTATGAAGAAAAATCGGCAATTATGAGAAGAGCCGGAAAGATTATTGAAGACAATGCGGATGTACTTACCAACTGGATTATCAGAGAATCAGGTTCTTCAAAAGGCAAGGCTGGATTCGAAATACATCTGGTCGCTGGCGAGTTTTATGCCGCGGGGAGCATAGCCATGGCTTCCTATGGGCAGCTTCTTCGCTCTGGTAGGCCTCGCCTGAGCTTCGCCCGTCGCATTCCAGTTGGAACTGTCGGCGTCATTTCACCCTTCAATTTTCCTGCAATTTTGTCTGTCCGCTCTGTTGCTCCGGCCCTAGCTCTTGGAAACGCGGTGATATTGAAACCTGATCTGCGTACAGCGGTCTCTGGTGGTCTCATGTTGGCGGAAATCTTGCAAGAAGCTGGACTACCTGATGGACTCTTTCACGTTATACCCGGTGGCGCAGATATTGGCTCTGCTCTGGTGGTGGAGCCTTCGGTACGAGTTATCTCTTTCACCGGATCGACCAATGCCGGCCGGATGGTCGGCGAACTTGGTGCCAAGCACCTTAAGAGAGTTCACCTTGAGCTGGGTGGCAATAACGCCATGATTGTTATGAGCGACGTGGACGTTCCTGCAGCAGCATCGGCTGGGGCTTGGGGTTCGTTCCTGCATCAAGGACAGATCTGTATGACCACAGGGCGTCACCTCGTGCATTCCTCCGTTTATGACGAGTACGTGGAGCGGCTTAGCACCATAGCAAACGGGATACCATTGGGAAATGGGGCGACTTCTGAAGCTCCGCTTGGGCCGGTCATCGACTCCATCCAACGTGATAGGATTCACACCCTTGTAACCAGCAGCGTTTCTTCCGGTGCTCGTCTGGCAGCTGGAGGAACATACGATGAGTTGTACTACCGCCCAACAGTATTGGCTGACAGTGCAGCAGATCATCCCGCATTCAAACAAGAAGTTTTTGGACCAGTTGCACCTGTACTTAGGTTTTCGTCGATAGACGATGCAGTTAATATTGTGAACCAGAGCGAATATGGACTGTCGCTGGCAATCCTTACTCGTGATGTCTTAGGAGCCCTCGATGTTGCCAACAGAATGCACAGTGGAATCGTTCACATAAATGATCAGACGGTGGATGATGAACCTGTGGCCCCCTTTGGCGGTGTTGGATATTCTGGAACTGGCTCGCGTTTCGGTGGCGCAGAAGCTAACATCGACGCCTTTACAGAAACTCAATGGGTAACCATGCAAAGTGAAATAGCGCAATACCCGTTCTAGCTGAGCGGTCATGGACATAAAATTGACCATTTCAAAATTAAGTGAAGCCAACGATAGTGCTGAGATCTTTGCTGTAGTAAGGAGCCTTGATATGGTGTCAGCTCTTGCCCACAGAGCTCAGGAGGTAAGAGTGTTAGGAGTCTCCTAGGCGCCTTGCCAAAGGCGTATGCTCAGAAAGAGCAGCTATCTGGATCTGGTGGAAGAAGAACTGATTTATTCAGCGCAACAAAGTCATCATCAGCGGTGATTCAAGATCACCTCTGATGATGACCCGATCGGCGCCGAGATACTACCAACGATGAGTTGGCCTTGTGAATCTATGCGGTTTTCCTTTAGTAGGATCCAAATACCAAGGCTCCTCGGTGAAGTGGTCTCTAAGGGAGTCAATGATCGATGGATATGTGGGATTTTCCCAAGAGATCTTTCTCTCTCCATTTTCTGCCAGGGGATAGGCAGATTGTCTTTGCCAAGAGAATAAAACACCGCAACTGCCTAATGAAGTTTAGCAAAACGGTTATAAACCGTGGAGCGTCGCCCTACAGCCAGCTGCTAAATGATCGAGTTCCAATGCAGATAGTTTCACGAACGCTTGGCCTAGCTCAATAGCTGTGGCGTTCGAGGTTTACTCGCATTTGACCGACCAACTACCGACCATAGTCGAATTGCGACCAAAGTAGTTGGTGGTCACCATTGTGCACAGCTGCATAGTGCCCGCTCGAACCCTATTGGTTCTGCCAATTTCATAGGCTTTCTTAACCGGAAGAGGGGGGCGATAGCATAGCGCATACCAATCTTGCAACATGGTCTGATCAGCAAACTGATTGCGATTCGACTACCGGAAGACCTAGTAGCGTTTATTGACACTCTTGTCACCGAGGGCGAGGTTTCCAGCCGAGCAGCCGTGGTAATACGGGCGCCAACTCATGAGCAACGTCGAATGAGAATTGCGAAAGACGTGGAGATACTGAGCGGATCACTGAACACCGACGATTTCAATGAGCTAGTGGCATACAGTGCTGGCCAGTCGATTGATCTCGAATAGTGCGAGCCATCTATATGGCTCGGCTTGACAAAACTAGGCCTGTTCTTGTACTGACGAGGGATGCAGTTCAACTGTTTCTAAATTATGTGCAAGTTGCGCCAATTACCACCACGATTAGAGGACTATCGACTGAGATTCCGGTGGCGCCAATAAATGGACTCGAGTCAGGATGCGTGGTTAGCTGCGATAATATCACCACAGTGCTTAAAGAAGCCTTGGGACGCCAACTCGGAATTCTGCTTGCTGAGCAGAATTCGGCGCTAACTGAGGCAATCTTGGTTGCATTCGACCTGGAAGAAGCCTTTTAATCAATAGATGAAAGCATTCCTTTGGGTCAACTGAATTAGTTTAGGGGATTCTTTCGACTGACACCAGCGGTGCTATGGCACTCGAGAAGATGTTTAACACGGCAGTATTACTGCTAAACGGTAATACAACTTTAAGGATATTCCGCTATTATGGCTCTATGAGCAAAGAGCAGATTTTTGTTACAGTTCAGAATCGTGGCCTTATTGCGCTTCCAAGCAGTATCCGACATCGCTTTGGCTTGGACAAGTCGGGTGCACAGGTGGAAGTGATTGAGAGAGATGGGGAGATTGTGTTGCGTCCCCACGTTGCCGTTCCGGTGGACCAGACATGGTTTTGGACTGAGCGGTGGCAAGCGCTGGAGCGTGAAGCTGATCAGGCTATTACCAGCGGACGTGTCACCGTATTCGAAGATGTCGACTCACTGCTTAACGATCTCGACTCGTGAGATTTGTCATAACTGAGCCATTTAAAGGCGACTATCAGCGACTCTCAGAGAACGAGCGACAGATGTTTCGCAAAGCAGCTCGTGATTTTAGTATGGCGTGCGATCATTTTATTGAGCACAGAGACCCAACTAGTTGGCCAGCTAATATACGCATAAAAGCAGTCGTAAATGCACCTGGAATCTTCGAAATGACATGGAGCTTCAGTGGTCCAGATGGTCGAGCGACATGGGAGTGGACAACGGTTGTTGACAACAGTGGACAACTTCAGCCAGCAGTCCGGTGGCGGAGACTTGGCAATCACAGAATCTTTCGAAAGCCTTGATTTCATTTCCCTGAAACACTTGCCCTAGGCAACGTTGGGTCCATGACTGGTAGCTCGGCAAAGGTCACCTATGCGGGCATACGGAAAAGAACTTATCTATTGACTTCGGACGTTTTTGTTGTTGTTCTCTTCGGCCAAGCTCACCTGCATTGCGCAGCTGAACCAGTCTCTTTACGGTGTTAGGTGAACAACCGCAGTACTTGGCTGATCCGTTATAGGATCCGAAAAGATCATAAGCTTCTAGTATTTCCATTGACTTTTGACTATTCTTCATTTCAGGACCTCTTCTTGGCATTGGGAATTGTGATAACTCCATCATGACCTAAGAAGAGGTCTCTTGTATCAACAATGCTTCTCGTGATAGCCCAACCGCATTGTCAGATAGATAAGTCAGATTCGTCAGATCTAAAACTTCACCACCATGTGCGTGTTTCCGTATGCAGTTTTAGTGGCCATATTCATGCAGTTTCTCATGACCGTTGACAAACACAACCAGGGTCTTGAGAATCTAGAGGCCACAGTCAATTCTCTGATTGATCATCAGGCTGCAATGCAGAACAGCCTTCAGGATCTAATCCAAATGACCGTTCGTGGGCTTGCAACTATTGAAGCTGGCTTCACTGAGATGCGAGACGGATTCCGAGAAGTACAGAACAAGTTCGATCAGGTTGATGCAAGGTTCAGCGAAGTCGATACCAGAATTGACAACCTCGATTCTAAACTCGACGGTCTAGATGCCAAGTTCACTTCTAAACTCGATCAAGTTGATTCCGACATACGCGAAATAAAAGGCCACTTAGGAATATAAAAGCTCGTCGCTGAAAAGCGGCTCCAGTTCCTCCACCTTTTACCAATCTTTCAATTCCCGTATCTTACTATCTCATTCATTGCGGGATTGGGTGTTTACAATATGTATACTTGTCTTCATGAGTCAGCCTATAACAGCTCGCCTAGACGAAGATGTTGTCCAAGCCATCGACAATGCCGTGGCTTGTGGAGTCGCGCCTAACCGAGGTGCGATAATATCTCGGGCCGTAAAAGAATGGCTGAACCGTCACTCTGAAGAAGCGATAAAGGATTCGTACCGGAAGCGCTATGAGGCTATAGACTCTGACGAGCAGGAACTGATTGCAAAGTTAGGGATGAGTTCGGCAACGATAGTTATAGAAAGCAATAAGTGATCTTCAGAGGGGAAATCTGGGATGCCGAAATACCCGGAGTGGGTAGGCACCCAGTTGTTATTGCAACTAGAGATACTGCAATTCCTCTCCTTACCAACGTGGTTTGCGTGCTGGTGACCTCGAAATACCGAGGCCATGTCGCTGAAGTTGAGGTTGGACATGAAGAAGGACTTTCTCACACTTCTGCTATCAACTGCGACAATATCTTTACATTGCCAAAGACCATGCTGACAACAAGACGTGGATCGCTCGGACCTGTGGCTTTAGAAGCCTTCAACTCTGCTCTAGAGATTGCGCTGGGTTTAGGCAACTAGCCGCACATTTTCACACAGTATTTGCTAGGCGACTGTTAGTAACCCACCATAGCCAGGTCTTACTATTTCCAAACCCCTTATAAAATTCGGCAAATCTTTATTGAAAGACTCGAACGAAAATGAATAACCAATCCCAAAACACAGAGACGACCTTCCTCGCTGTCGGCGATGTCCACGGTCATTGGGATCGTGTTATCAAAGCAATCGAGTCACTGAAACTTGATACAGTAATCACCAGATTTCTTCAGGCTAGAGTCGATGAAGTTCAAGCGTGTCCCGGTGACGAAGTTCCTCTCGGGACAAATTTGCTACTGGGTAGTACACTTGAATTGGTACCCTTGTCCTTTAGGTACCTAGTCGGTCCCTATCAGCTCTACTAGTAAAGATCATCATTGATTTATTCTGTTTTTGTTCTTTTGGGTTTAAAATCGAGTAGCGATAATCTGAGGCGCCGCCAAAAAGTATGGTTTCGCAGGTGTTGCAGAAAGCGTCTCTGTTTGCCTTCAATTGTGGATAGCTAAAAGACGCTGCGAGGAACGGTCACACCACTAAAACATGAAGAGCCAGTAACGCCTTCGCCAGAGCCTCAGCGTTGTGGGGTTTCCCTTCAGGTTCCACCGGCATTCGTGATACATTTCTATTATGCCAATAAGTCATGAAAACGGAGCCACGGTCTCGAAAGCGCTCAACACGCTCGAACTACTTGGCATGCATGAATCGATGCGAGTAAGTGATATCGGGCGTGAACTTAACATCGCCGTATCGACTGCCCATCGCCTTCTAAACACTCTTCGCGCTCATGGTTATGCCGACCAGGATCCAGTAACACGTAGATATCGTCTAGGCTACAATGCAATAAACCTTGGTCGTGGAAAATTAGGAGAGAGAAACTTAATTGTGGCCGCTCATCAGCACATCGAACAACTCAGTGCTGAGGTCAACGAGACAGTGAACCTGATTATCCTTGATGGTCCTGATGCTCTATTCATCGATGGAGTTGAGTCCCGCCATCCTGTACGAGTCGCTACTCGCACTGGGGCGCGGATCCCTGCCTATACTGCAGCGGGTGGTAAAGCTCTCCTTGCCCACCTTCCTCCATCTAGTGTTCGCGCACGCTACCCGGAGGGTTTATCCAGGATTACTGAAAACACAATCACCGACCTCGAATACCTTGAAAAGGAATTGTCCGAAGTACGAGAAGTTGGGTATGCGCTCAATATTGGCGAACACCTGTCGGACGTGTGCGCAGTCGGGGTAGCGATTGTAAGTGCTCAACGAAGTCCAGTAGGGGCTGTTACTATAGCTGGCCCGGGAACTCGGTGGAATCGAGAGCTACTAGTGAGCCTTGTGCCACAGTTACTCGAAGTGGCACAGCGTATCAGTGAGGAAATCGAAGATTCGCTCCAGATATCTTAGACCCCTGACCACGCAAAGTTCTTCTAGTCCTCCAGGCGGTATCAAGTTTTGTCTGTTCCTCACTTTTTCAGGACGAGGGGGCTTGTCAGCTAGATAAAGTCTTATCTAGCTAGGGAAACAGTTTTTCGCACCATTGATTTTCAGTACCTGTTCCGACAATACCAATCTCTTGCGCTCATGATCTTGGGCATATATATATATATCAATTTCCTTCGGCGGGATAATCGGGAACCTGACACCTAGTTTCTTTAGATGAGATTCTGGTTAAGTCCCACTGATTCCCTTCCAGCTTCTTCTACCCGTTCGAGTACTTCGGCTTGAAGCTCTACAAATCTGTGCATCTGTTTAGTCTCTAGGTGCGATCTTGGCCGAGGAAGATCTATCTTGATCTCTGCAAGTATGGTGGAGGGTCTGGCTGAAAGGACAAAAACCCGGTCGCTCAGATATACTGCCTCGCCTACGTCGTGCGTTACCATTAGTGCCGAGAAATTAGATTCTGCCCACAACTTCTGGACTACGTCTTCCAGGTGATTTCTGGTAAGGGCATCTACTGAAGCAAAGGGCTCGTCCATCATCAAAACTTTGGGATTTGATACCATCGCCCTGGCAAGTGCCGCTCGCTGCTGCATCCCTCCTGATAATTCCCAAGGATACCTGGTGGAAAATCCCTTCAAGCCAACTTGTTCAAGTGCCTGTTCCACTCTCACGTTTCGTTCTGGTTGCGGGTACTCCTTTGCTCCAATTGCCACGTTTTTA
>JAJZLS010000023.1 GCA_021803345.1 Actinomycetes bacterium | reverse complement strand
AGCGGTCACGGGATGGTCTTGGGTCAGAGCCGTATCTGTCTGAGCGGTCACGGGATGGTCTTGGGTCAGAGCCGTATCTGTCTGAGCGGTCACGGGATGGTCTTGGGTCAGAGCCGTATCTGTCTGAGCGGTCACGGGATGGTCTTGGGTCAGAGCCGTATCTGTCTGAACGGTCACGGGATGGTCTTGGGTCAGAGCCGTATCTGTCTGAGCGGTCACGGGATGGTCTTGGGTCAGAGCCGTATCTGTCTGAGCGGTCACGGGATGGTCTTGGGTCAGAGCCGTATCTGTCTGAACGGTCACGGGATGGTCTTGGGTCAGAGCCGTATCTGTCTGAGCGGTCACGGGATGGTCTTGGGTCAGTTGAAGATCGTCGATCACCACTAGCCCGAAATGGCTTTTTCGCAAACGATGAACCCTCATTTTTTTTGTCACAATCTCGCGACCCGTCGTGCCCCGAGGAGGATTTACGGTTATATACCATCTAGATACCTTTTCAAAAAACAATAACCACACACTATGAATTCAATAGCTTGGCTGCAATAACTTAGTCTTTACACGCTAGCCCTGATCAAGACATGACTATGCAAATTGTGGAAATTCACTCTAATTCTCTGGATGAAAATCGCGTCGCGCGATAATATGCACATCTATTCCGTCAGCAGCAGCTGCCTTCATGAGCCTTTTGTTAATTGAACCTCTAAATAATTCAGACCATTTGCTTTGATGAGTGGAGCCTATGACGACCTGGGTAATTCGCTCACTCCTGGCATAGTGAACAAGTGTCTCGGCTATATCATCACCTTGCAACTCCACCCAATGGGCTCCCAGATCGTCGGACAGAGCATGCAACTTTTCCAGGTTCGACCTTATCTGCTGGTTAGTTGAGTCAGATTGAACTACATGAACCACCTTCAGGTCTGACCTTGCTCGAGCAGCAATACGCGCAGCCCTCCTGAGCATCTGGTCAGAGCCGCTAACACCTGTCACTGCGACCATTATCCGTTCAGTTGTCTCCCATTGGCCTTCTGAGTGAATTCGACTCAAATAATTGAGCATTTCCTCCTCGGTTTCATCAGCCAGAAACCTCAAAGCAAGCTCACGAAGTGCCGCAAGATTCTCATATTTGAAAAAATGGGTCAGCGCGGTTGGGATCTTGTCAGCCGGGTAGATATTCCCATGAAGAAGACGCCGACGCAGCTGTTCAGGGGATGAATCAACTAGTTCAATCTGATCGGCTCTTCGTAAAACCCAGTCAGGAACCCGTTCTCTGACCTTGACGCCAGTCATAGCCTCTACTGCATCAGCCAGTGACTCAACGTGTTGTATGTTTACAGTTGTTATAACGCTGATTCCAGACTCCAGGATCTCTATTACGTCCTGCCATCGCTTTTCATGGGGACCACTTCCGGGAATATTCGTGTGGGCGAGTTCGTCGATTAGCACTACCTCAGGATTGCGCTCGAAGACCGCTTGCAAATCGAACTCTTCAAATACTTTCCCTTTGTACTCAATCTTTTTGCGCGGGATTGCCTCAATAGCTTGAGCTTTTAGTTCGGTAAAGGGCCTCTTGTGGGTGTCAACGATCCCGATTACCACATCAGTACCCCTGTTGAGCCTCCTCAGTCCCTCATCCAGCATTGAAACAGTCTTACCAACACCGGCCGCCGACCCCAAGTAAATCCGGAATTTACCAGCGGGTTCAACCTGAAGATCTATTTCATTCTGCTCAATATTGTTCGTGGGAACTCTCCTTGGTAGATCAATCATAACGATTTAGCGTGTGTCAACTTGTAGACTACCAACTCAGGAACATCGAATGCACTCTAACTACAATCGACAGCAACCACTAAAAGGGACATTGCTTACGGTCATCTCTCTGACCGTGGTTTCACTGGCGATGTTTTTTATTCGGTCCCACATTAGTTTTGCCACGACCGCCCTGGTGCTGGTGATACCCGTCATTTTGGGAGTGGCAGTTGGTGGGTTTGAGGTCGGAATAGTTGGGATAATACTTGGCTTTCTAATCTACGACTACGTCTTTATCCCCCCCTATTACACGCTAACGGTCGGAGCAAATCAGAATTGGATCGCCCTTGGAGTGTACGTAATTGTAGTTCTAATAGTTTCAAGAGTTGTGTCCAATCTAAAAAATGCAAGATCCTATGCGCTTGAACGGGAACATCATGCCAGACAATTATTTGAGCTATCGAAATCACTTATGGGCGAAAAAAAACTGCCTCAGTTACTTGAAACTATAGTTAGCAGCGTCCAGTCAACATTCAACTTCGACTCTGTCGTATTACTTCTCGAAACGGATGGAAAACTTGAGATAGCCTCACATGCAGGAAAGCCACTAAATGACGCTGACCTGCAGCTGCTGATCCCCGATTACGGGGAACCAGCCACGCTTCGTAAAGTTGGGGGATCAGGACAAAATGCAATTATCTCTTTAGCCCTAACCGCCGGAGGCAAGCCCGTAGGACTTCTGGCCATTTTAGGCAACATTCCTGACGTCGACTCTGACACACAGCTTCTGGCCACTTTCGCAAACAATGCTGCATTGGCAATTGAGCAGGCGCAACTAAAAGAACAGGTGCTCAAGACGGAATTGCTCGAAGAAAAAGACCGATGGCGGCGAGCTATATTAGGAAGCGTATCTCACGATCTGCGTACCCCATTGGCGTCAATTAAAGCAGCAGCGTCAACACTGCATCAGACTGACGTGTTTATTGCGGACACACTTAAAGACGAATTATTTGAAACAATTCTCACTCAAACCGACAGGCTAACCAGACTCGTGGTCAACTTGCTAGACATCACGAGAATTGAGGCTGGAGTATTACGACCAAACCTAGCTGTTGTTGAAATTTCAGAACTATTGGAAGAAGGAATACGTGCACTCGGAGGAAGCGCTCCAGTAGAAAAAATACGCATAGAAGGTTGCGCTAAAGAGCGTTTTGTCATTGCGGACCATATTCTCATCGCCCAGGTAATCGCCAACCTTCTTGATAACGCATTAAGGTACTCTCCGAACCGTGAATTAGTCTCAATCGAAATCCGAGAAAGCGATTCTAAATTGTTCGTTTCGGTCAACGACAGTGGACCCGGAGTCCCTAAAGAGGTAAAAGAACAGATTTTCGAGATGTTTCAGCAGGACTCAAGCGGAGGGCGGGCAGGACTGGGACTCGCTATTGCAAAAGCGTTCATCGATGCCCACCAGGCAAAAATTGAGGTTGACGATTCTCAATATGGGGGTGCCCGCTTCACATTTTCCTTACCAGCAGTTAAAGTTGACGATACTAGGCTACTTCAGTGACCCGGATTTTGGTGATAGATGACGACCGCTCACTACTAAGAGCCCTTGAAATAGGCCTATCGGCCCGCGGATATCAAATCAAATCCGTTCAAAATGCAAATGAAGGACTATCCCAAACTTCACTCTTCTCTCCTGAGATTATTCTGTTGGATCTAGGACTTCCCGACCTTAATGGAATTGACTTCTGCAGAAGAGTGCGCAGCTGGAGCGAAACGCCAATACTGGTTCTGTCGGCCGCAGAAGATGAGCAGCGAAAAGTTGAGGCGCTCGACGCCGGTGCCGATGATTACGTAACCAAACCTTTTGGCATGGCTGAGCTGGAAGCAAGGATTAGAGTCGCATTACGACATCGGAAGCCTTCATCCAAAGACGGCCAAAATCTGATCTTGTCAGTCGGAACGATAACTATTGACCTCGAGAAACGCCAAGTTACTAACAATGAGAAGTCAATTGATCTTACAGCAAGGGAATTTGATCTTTTGGCGTACCTGGCAAAGAATTCAGGCAAGGTATTTACCCATCAACAAATCCTGCGAGACATATGGGGAATGGGATACGGCAACGAAACCCATTACCTTCGGGTCTATATAAACCGCCTTCGCAAGAAACTGGATGACCCAAACGGTGAGTTAATAAAAACCAGCCCTGGCGTCGGCTATCAACTTCTGGAAACATCTGACTCTTGATTGGTAGCCGGCAAAACATCAAATCAACCTGTTAATGTTCTGTTAACGCAGAAAAGGCGGTTGTTTATTTTTAATTGACCTCCTGGTATCTAGCATCTCAATTATGGCTGACATATTGGTTGTACTAGGGACTCTTGCATTTGTAGCTTCCATGCTTGGACTTGTTTGGGCATTGGAGCGCATATGAACATCGTTAACATTGCGCTTCTCGTGATTTCAGTTATCATGTTCATCTACTTGGGAGTAGCAATGTTTAAGGCTGAGTGGTTCTAAATGAACTTCGCCCTCACAGTTGTAGCTCTCGTAGTTCTCCTCGCCATTGCCTGGCGCTATCTCGGTGCATACATGGTTTCTGTCTATCAAGGCAAAACCAAGTGGCTAAGAGTGATTGAAAAGCCAATCTACTCCATTATCGGGGTAGACCCAGAAGCTGAACAATCATGGCAACGCTATAGCATCTCGCTGATTGCCTTTTCGGGGGTGGCGATCTTAATTAGCTATCTGATTTTCAGATTGCAGGGAAGCCTTCCCCTGAATCCACAACATCTACCAGGTGTGACACCAGCACTCGCCTGGAATACCGCAGTATCGTTCGTCACTAATACCAACTGGCAATCATACGCTGGCGAAACTACGATGTCCTACCTGTCACAGATGGGTGCTTTAGCAGTTCAAAACTTTTTGAGCGCCTCTGCCGGTATTGCTATAGCAATCGCATTGATCAGGGGATTTTCCCGAAAAGAATCAAAGACGATTGGTAATTTCTGGGTCGACCTGGTACGTGGAACACTATACGTGCTGCTACCAGTGGCATTCGTGGCAGCAATAGTCTTCATGGCACAGGGAAGCCTGCAAACGCTAGCTGGACCAGCCCACATTCACAACATACTCAATGGAGCAAAACAAACCATTCCCCGGGGTCCAGTCGCGTCCCAGGAAGTAATCAAACAGTTTGGCACCAACGGTGGAGGGTTCTTCAATGCAAACGGGGCAAGCCCATTTGAAAATCCCACCGGTCTTACCAACCTCCTGTCGATAGCACTTCTCCTTGCGATACCGGTCGCCTTAACCTATGTCTTTGGAAAGATGGTGGGTTCACTTCGTCAGGGAGTGACAATACTGGCGGTTATGACTATCATCTTCGCCAGCTGGGTTGCAATCGGCACAATTGCTGAGCACCAACCCAATCCTGCAATCTCGGCAGCCGGACTGACCCACCAACCAACGGGAAATATGGAAGGCAAAGAAGTCCGTTTTGGCGACACCTCATCGGCTTTATACAATGTGGCATCCACCCAAACCTCAACAGGAAGCGTCGACTCCGCTAACGACTCGTACAACCCCATGGGAGGATTTGCCACACTTACCGGAATGATGCTGGGAGAAGTATCCCCCGGTGGAGTTGGAAGCGGCTTATACACCATCCTGCTCTTCGCCATCATCACCGTGTTTCTAAGTGGTCTGATGATTGGCCGAACTCCAGAATATTTAGGCAAGAAAATCCAAGCCAAAGAGGTCAAACTGGCGGCCCTTGGCGTCCTGGTGATGCCAATCCTGGTGCTGATACTCACTGCAGTAGCAAGTGCGTTGCCAGCAGGAAAAGCTGGGGCATTCAATGCAGGTCCGCATGGTTTCACTGAGATTCTCTATACCTTTACCTCCACCGCGAATAATAACGGCTCGGCCTTTGCTGGAATCAACTCCAATACAGCTTTCTACAACATTGCCGGTTCGATTGCCATGTTGCTAGGAAGATTTGCCATAATCATTCCTACTCTGGCCTTGGCTGGAACCCTTGCAGCTAAAAATGTTGTCCCCACTTCGCTTGGCACTCTGAAAACGGATAAGCCGATATTTATTGGCCTGACAATTGGAGTGATCATGATCGTCGGAGCGTTGACTTTCTTCCCAGCTGTTTCCTTGGGGCCAATCGTGGAGCAACTTTCACATGGGAAGTTCTTCTGATGACTTGGAAAATCGAGGCTATCCAACTAATCGCTACCAAGCTGACTTCACTAAATACATCTCGTGCAAAGGTTACACAAATGAGAGGCATCGAATAAATGTCTAATTCTTCCACAACTAGCGAAACAAATTCCAGCCCGGAACCGGAAACTAGCCATCCACGATCGAATCAAAGCCGGGGGTTATTTGACAAAGAAATACTGGTACCGGCGGTTCTCGAAGCGATCAAAAAGCTTGATCCAAGAGACCAGATCCGTAACCCGGTGATGTTCGTAGTGCTGATAGGCACAGTGATCTCCCTATTGGAAGCTATTGCCCATCCGAGCGTATTCGTTTGGTCAATCACTATCTGGCTGGCACTGACTGTGCTCTTTGCCAACTTTGCCGAAGCCGTTGCTGAAGGTCGGGGTAAAGCCCAGGCAGACACACTGCGTAGGATGCGTTCCGACACTGAGGCTCGCAGACTTGATGAACAGGGAAATGAAGAGCTTGTTCCAGCTGCACAGCTCAAAAAGGGTGACACCGTAGTATGCGAAGCTGGCGACATCATCCCTTCAGACGGAGACATTATCGAAGGAGTAGCTTCGGTAGACGAATCTGCAATTACCGGAGAATCGGCGCCAGTCATTAGGGAATCCGGTGGTGACAGGTCTGCGGTAACCGGGGGGACCAAGGTTCTCTCCGACAGGATCGTGATTCGTATTACGGCAGAGCGGGGTCAAACTTTCCTTGACAGGATGATTAGCCTGGTCGAGGGAGCCCAGCGACAGAAAACGCCAAATGAGATTGCACTGACCATCCTGCTCTCCGCCCTGACCATCATCTTTATTCCAGTCGTGGTATCGCTGCACACCTTTGCCGGATTTGCAGGGGCGCACATCTCAGTTGTGGTACTCATTGCGCTCCTCGTATGTCTGATACCCACCACCATTGGTGCCCTGCTTTCAGCGATTGGAATTGCGGGAATGGACAGGCTTGTCCAACGTAACGTATTGGCAATGTCTGGAAGAGCCGTGGAGGCAGCCGGAGACGTCCAAACCCTATTGCTCGATAAAACAGGTACCATAACTCTTGGAAATCGAATGGCATCAGCATTCTTTCCAGTTGACGGCCATAACGAAAAGGAACTGGCTGATGTCGCCCAACTGGCATCGCTAGCAGACGAAACGCCCGAAGGCCGCTCAATTGTGATATTAGCAAAGGAGAAGTTCCAAATTCGGGAGAGGCAACTCGATCCAGCCCACACCTTTGTTCCCTTCAGTGCTCAAACCAGAATGTCAGGACTCGACATAGGTAACAGACAGATACGTAAAGGGGCAGCCGAAGCAATTCGCAGCTGGGTATTGGAGCAGGGCGGATCCCCTTCGACTGAATTAGACACCATCGTTGAACAGGTTGCCAAAAATGGATCGACTCCACTTGCGGTCTCAGATGGAGCAAACCTCCTTGGCGTAATCGAGCTCAAAGACGTGGTAAAACAGGGCATCAAAGAGCGGTTCGCCGAAATGAGATCACTCGGGATTCGCACCGTAATGATTACCGGCGATAATCCCCTAACTGCTGCTGCGATTGCCCAGGAAGCTGGAGTAGACGACTACTTGGCCGAAGCCACTCCGGAAACGAAAATGGCACTCATAAAAACCGAGCAGCAAGATGGGAAGCTGGTAGCGATGACCGGCGACGGGACCAACGATGCTCCAGCCCTTGCCCAGGCAGATGTCGGAGTAGCCATGAACACGGGGACGACGGCCGCAAAAGAAGCTGGAAATATGGTTGACCTGGACTCCAATCCCACCAAACTAATCGACATAGTCGAAATCGGCAAACAGCTCCTAATTACTCGAGGAGCACTCACCACCTTCTCAATCGCCAATGATGTAGCCAAATATTTTGCAATTATTCCAGCGCTATTTCTGACTACGTATCCCCAACTTGGCGCCCTTAACATAATGCACTTACATAGCCCTAAATCTGCAATCTTATCAGCGGTTATATTCAATGCACTGGTGATCATCGCACTTATTCCATTGGCCCTACGTGGTGTGCGGTTCCGCCCTACTGGCGCAACGTCGATACTACGTCGCAACGTATTCCTATTTGGAGTTGGCGGCGTGATCGTACCGTTTGTGTTTATTAAGCTGATCGACCTTATCCTAACCGCTCTTCACGCATACTGAAAGGACAGCAAATGCTTGTACATCTCCGCAGAGCGATTCTAACCTCGTTAATCTTCTTTGTCCTCTTAGGTCTGGCCTACCCCCTGGTTGAAACTGCGATTGGTCAAACATTCTTTTCACAGACCGCCAATGGTTCGCTGACAAGTTATGGGTCAACCCTGATCGGACAGAAATGGACAGGACCCAAATGGTTCCAGGGCAGACCTGATAGCTACAATCCAATGGCTTCTGGGGGTACGAATCTCGGGCCCAGATCCAAGCAACTTGTCACCGACGTTAAAAAACAGATTGCCCTCCTTAAAAAGGAAGGAATCACCCCTACACCTGACCTAGTCACCACATCCGGCAGTGGAACCGACCCAGATATCACCCCCACTGATGCATATGCCCAGGCAAACGCTGTGGCTAAAGCCAGGAACTTGCCAATAAAGGTGGTAGACCAGTTGATTGCAGCCAACACCCATCAACCACAATTCGGGTTTCTGGGCTCTAGCTACATAAATGTCTTGCAGCTAAACCTTGCTTTAGCTAAAACGAAATGAGCACATTCGAATTTCCAGATCATCCATCATGGGACAAAAGACCAATCGCCACTCAAGTCAAACTAGCTAAACCCAGAGGAATTCTTCACGCAAAGGGAAAAATAGTCAGTACGAAGACGGTTGAAATTGATCACGATCCAACAGAAATTTGTACTCTCGACGATGGAAGTGGACAGATAAACCTGGTTTTTTTAGGTCGAGAAAAAGTAGCTGGTCTAGAAGTTGACTCCCGTTGTGAAATCGAAGGAACCGTAGGAAAGAACTTACAGGGACAGCTATATATACTTAACCCTCTCTACACCCTACTGAGTGACTAGTTCAAGGAGTAATTGGCAATCAAAGCATTCTCCTCCTCCCGACTTCTGGATAAAACAACTGAGGAAACCCTTGCTAATAATGTTTGACCTCTCCTCTCGCTAAAGGAAGAGGATTCCTGAAGAACCAGCAGCTCACGCCACCAGCCCTTCAGAGAGTTGACGCTTCGCTGGGCCGCTGTGCTCAGCCCTAATGGGCTTTTGC
>JAJZLS010000050.1 GCA_021803345.1 Actinomycetes bacterium | reverse complement strand
TCCACCCCCACCAGATCTACCACCAGGTTTACCATTGTTGCCACTTATCTTGTTGACTAGCGGTGCATGGAGTCTGGAATGTAATACGTAATCCCCAACCGAACTCGACTCGCGCAGGACTAGGCAGTTGGTAAGTTACGACTGATCTTATGATATGGAGTATGTTGCCACCTACTCGGTCTCAAGACGTTCGGTGGATCTGTTTCAATCTGTAGGGTGAGCCGCTTCGCCTTGCCAAGCAGATATCAATAATTCCCGAATGCTAATCAACGAAAGTCAAGGGTAGCCGGTGTGTGTTGGTGTCGGTTCTACGCGACCTGATTGGATATGGTGACTTCGTAACCTAAAGCTTTGATCCGTTCTGCCAGTTTCTTGGCTTGGGTAGCTGGGTCATTACGACGGTCGAAGTAGTCAGCTCCAGGATCCTCGTACAAGGTGCCATTGGTGAGTAGGTGCCATGCTGTATCTAACATGGAGTGTGCAACAGCAACAGCTGCTTTATTAGGTCCTCTTCGTTTGGCAATGCGTGCGTACTGGGCGTAGTAGTAGGTTCCCTTGGTACGAGCTGCTGCTCGAGCCGATTCAATCAGAGCCCTCCTCAGCCAGGGAGCACCATTACGAGTACCAGCCGGCCTTCGCTTACCAGCTGACTCATAACTGGCCGGTGCAACTCCAGCCCAGGCACACAGATGTCCAGAAGTAGGAAACTTGGACATGTCGCCTCCAGTTTCAGCGATGATCACCTGGGCTGTGGTCTCTGATACTCCGGGGATGGAGCATAGGATGGTCATCGCTGGGGAAAAATCTACAAGTGCCTCGCAGATGTCTTTAGTTAGGACAGCAATCGTCTTATCCAAGAAATCAATATGATCTATGATCTGACGGCACATCCTGGCATGATGGTCATTGAATGTTCCAGCTAGCGCTTCTTCAAGTAGTGCGATCTTTGACCGCAGTCTGCTCTTAGCCATCTGGGCAAGAACCTTGGGATCCCGCTCTCCGGCAATCATTGCTTCGATGATCTCCCTCGATGAAGCACTCCATACCGCAGATGCCACAGAAGTGAGCTTGATCCCGGCATCCTGGAGTACTTTTTCCAACCGCTGGATCTCTTTGGAACGAGTATCTACTTGGCTTTTACGGTACCGGGTCAGCTCTCTCAACTCTCTGATCTCTTTAGGTGGAACTAATGAAGGCCGCACCATTCCGTGTGCAGCAACATCGGAAAGCCACTCAGCATCAGAGAGATCTGTCTTTCTTCCTGGTACGTTTTTCACGTGCTGTGCATTACAGAGCCACAACTCAGGGACCAGTCCTTCAATCACGTAGTACACCGGCCGCCAATATACCCCTGTCGCTTCCATTGCAACTGTGCTAACCCCAGATTCATGGATAAACGCAGCCAGATCCGTAAGCCCGGCCTGTGTGGTTGGAAAGGTCTCTTTACTTAGCTCGATGCCGCTTGGTCCCTCTATCCGACAGCAGGCAACCACGCTATCGCGATGAACATCAAGACCAGCGACTTTGTTCCTAATCCGTTTCATTACTGCTACCTCCTGAGTGTGTCTTTTCAAGACTGTCAGGCAAGGACCACGGTGAAGCGGAATCTGGAATTCGTGTTCATAACAACAATCATTGGTCCTCGAGGATCCCACGCCAAACTTTGAACGCGCAACTTAGCTGCAAAGACGAAACGACGACCGTACCTAACAGTCGCCCTAAGTATTACATCTCTCGGTGGTGACTGCAACAGTCATAGGAACTTTGAGGTATTTCCAAAGTTAAAGGCATTTTGCAGTGTTGAGAAATGTGCTCTTGGTGCTGGAGATGGGTTGTAAAAACATAATAGGTAATAAGCTCTAACTATGACAGATGTGACTGATTCTACATTTGAGGCTGAGGTTCTTCAGGTCTCTGAAAAAATTCCAGTAGTAGTCGACCTGTGGGCACCTTGGTGTGGTCCTTGCAAAACTTTAGGACCAATTATTGAAAAAGTTGTCAGCGAGACCGAAGGCCGAGTCGCCCTAGCAAAAGTGAATGTTGATGAGAATCCGGGTATAGCCCAGGCGTTCCAGGTGCAGTCAATCCCGGCGGTATTTGCACTGAAAGACAGAAAGGTAATCGATTCTTTCGTTGGAGCGCTTCCAGAGCAGTCTGTAAAGAAATGGGTGGAAAATCTGGCTCCAGCAGAGTCTCCGGCGGATTTGCTTGCGGCAGAGGATGATGAGGAGAGTCTGCTGAATGCTTTGGAACTCGATCCAGGGCATCCGGTTGCGATAGCCAAACTGGCACGGCTGAATATTGAGCGTGGAAACTACGAAACTGCTTTGGATCTAATTGCCAGAGTTCCTGAGAATGAGGAACTCCATCAGCTTGCTGCCAAAGCACGCCTTTTGGCCAACAACATACAGCTTGCGTCAGAGACCGAGGTTGAAAGTCGGCTAAATGAGCTTCTACTTTTTGTCAAAGAGGATGAATCCGCCCGCAAGGAATACCTGGATCTATTGGCCACATTCGACCCAGCTGATCCGCGCGTTGCCCAGTATCGAAAAGCTCTTACGTCTCGACTCTTCTAACCATCGATGTTTCTGCGACTTAAAAACTATCATTTTGATTTAAGCCAACGATGTCTGGTCATGGGGATAATGAATCGGACACAAGATTCATTTTTTGATCATGGGGCTTATTTCGAGATGGATTCATTTCTAAGACGCGCAGAACAGCTTGTGAAGGAAAATGCTGACATCTTAGATATTGGTGGTGTCAAAGCTGGACCGGGTCCCGAGGTTAGTGAATCAGAAGAGCTGGATAGAGTAGTTCCAGCGATAGTCAAACTTAGAGAAAGATTCGATATTCCTCTAAGCGTGGACACCTGGAATACCCGGGTAATAGATGAATCGATGAAAGCCGGGGCGGTGCTTGCCAACGATATCTCAGGATTCGGCTCAGATGGGTACCTTGAGGCAGTTGCAAGACATGGGGGAGCCGTAGTGGCAACTCACATAAGACTCGTTCCAAGATTGGCTGACCCCAACCCCGTATACGAGGATTTAAAGACCGAGGTATTTCAGTTTCTAAAAATTCGGACGCAAAAGGCACTGGCTGCCAGGATTGACGGGGAAAGTATTGTGGTTGATGCCGGGTTTGATTTGGGTAAAACCACAGCTCAGTCGATGGAGTTACTACATGGAACTGCCGAACTTACCAAATTGTCCTACCCGGTTTTAATTTCTGCTTCCAACAAAGGCTTCATAGGTGAGGTTTTGTCAAGGGATATCAATCACCGGAGGAACGGTTCTCTGAGTGCGGCTGCGATTGCAGCAGTACAGGGAGCCAAGATTTTTCGGGTCCATGATGTGGCTGGAACCCGTCAAGTTGTAGATGTCATCAGTGCAATTGATCTGGGCGAACCACCAGCCTGGCTGAAAGGGATTTGAAGGTCGTGGCAAACGACGCTATCTCTAATGCCACCTTGGTTGTAGGTGATGATCCTTCCAGGGTTTATCAGGCGCTGGAAGAGCACATCCAAAATATTGAAGAGTTAGTTGGAGATGAGTTAGAGAAAATCACTTATCAAGCGGGTGCGTCACCGATTACAGAAGTGATAATGACCTGGCAGCAAAATTTTATCTTTTCGTCAAGGGCGCTGATAGTACTCAGGGAACCAGGCGATTTGTTGTCTGAAGATGTGGAAGCGCTTATGGCTGCGATAGATTCATATTCTGGCTTGAATTACCTTGTGTTGGTGGGGTTTTCCGGAAAGATAGATTCCAAGCTGAAGGCCATGCTTTCAAAGAGGCATGCGGTTGTCGATTGCAGCCTCGGTACAAAAAAAGAGAAGACTGGATTTTTTGGCGATATAGTGCACAAGTCGGGGCTTAGATTTGCTCCAGACGCTTATAAGCTTCTGGTCGATTTCTTTGGCGAGGATGTGGGCAGGATAGTTCCATTTCTCGAGCTTTTGAAGGCCAGTATCGGACATCGGGAGACCATTGACAAGGAATCTTTAGAACCCTTTCTCACCTCACCTGGTGATGTGGCTCCCTGGGATCTAACTGATGCTATCGAATCTGGTCAAGTCGAAAGATCCCTTGAGCTGCTTCGTAGGATGATAGACGGCGGAGGAAAACATCCACTTTTGGTGCTGTCGGTGTTGCAACGGAGGTTCACTGATCTTGCTGCAATATCAAGCAATGACATACGCACACCTCAGCAGGTGCGTGAAACATTGAAAGCCAGATACAAGAGTTTCAACCGACCAGATTTTGTGCTTGACAAGATGCTTGGAACAGCCAGAAAAATTGGGTACCATCGACTTTCTCGCAGTTTCGAGCTGCTGTCGATGGCCGATCGGCAAATAAAAGGGGAAGGCGGATTGAGTCCTGACCTGGCTATAGAACTATTGATAGGGAAATTGGCTCACTTGATGAGATCCGTCTGAACCCGACCAGTTGCAGGCGAGCGCTGTGATATAAGTGAAACGGGGTGAGGTTAGTCATTGAGCCTACTTGCTAGAGCAGCCAATATCTTATCTTGGGCAGCAAGGTGCTGTTGAATCTGAACAACTTCGTGAAGTATGGCGTCGGCATCTTCATAAGTAGCTTCGGATCGCTTGTCAGCCGCAGCTGCAAGAACGTTCTGGCCCACGATTATTACTGAAAGCAGTACTAATTGGAGGAAAGTCTGCGAGATCCATGAGACCAAAACAACTGGACTTCCTGATGCGATTGCCGATGGGAGACTTACTATTGCCAGGATGGCAAATGCGTATGCACACCACATTGTTCCTACGCCGCTGGTGACTTTGACGGCTAACCAGGCATTGAATTTGGCAGCCCTACTTTGGTTTGGAAGCTGATCCTGGACCTTTACCGGTCCACTGGCTAGCCCTTTTAGGCGGTCGCGAGTATGACCATGCTGTGAGTAGTTATAAATCTCGGAATTGTCGATCATGAAACTCCAATCGATAATGGCCGCGGCTCCCCAATGGAGTTGCAAGCAGCGATGTTGAAAGGTTGCCAAGTATTTCTTGCAACCAAAGGTAATAGAGAAAGGTGATTAACCACTCATTTTAGATCGTCAGTGTATTGCAATTGAAGCGAATATAAACGTTTGGGTGTGAGTAGCGAGGAATATGGATTGCAGTATTACAAAATGAGTATGAAGCAACTACCAGATTTGAAAAGCATTTCTGCTGACAACGGAAATTCGCACTTTAGTGATAACCTTCTGTTGGGAGGCTATTATGGCAAATCCATCAAATAAAGATCGGTTAATTTTAGCAGTGGCAAGGCCAATTGCGCATCCATCTCGATATCGAAGGCAGCTCAGGATGGCTGGCGGTGGCATAGTGGTAGCTGCAGGCGTCTATCTTATCTTCGGATCCCTTGCGCTATTTGGACTCATAGTAATTGGCGGAGTTATCGGCCGTTATTTCTACAGGGGAAGATGGAAAGCACGTAACTAACTCACCTGCCTATCTGGTCTAACCTTATTGATTGTTCAGGTGACTATAAGTGTTGAGTTTAATTCTGAATAGGTTAATTATTTTTACTGCGACCTGAGGTTGGTTGTTACTTTCTGTGCACCATCAGGATTGAGCAAGATTCCACATGTCAATTTACCAGGTCAAGGCGGGAACGGATGCAGATAGGGTCGTGCCCGGCGAGGATAATTCGCTAACTCATACCTGCGCTTGGGCAAAGTGGATGGTGGAGTGAGTTTATTATTGAAAAATACAAAGATGCACCTAGGTGCATCTTTGTATTTTTTACTCTGGTCTAGTGTTACTGGTTTTGATTTAGTTTAGCAAGACGGGCCATCAGTCGGCCCTTTCTGCGTGCTGCCTGGTTTTTGTGTATAACCCCTGCAGAGGCTGCTTTGTCTAACTTCTTTACTGCTATGCGAATTGCGGCAACGCTATTCTCGTCTCCATTTTCGACTGACGTCACCGCAGTCTTGATCCTGGTCTTGAGCTCAGATTTAACCGATTTATTTCTGAGTCGACGACCTTCGTTTGTCTTGTTTCTTTTAATTTGGCTTTTGATGTTTGCCATTCTGGTTTCCGTGTCCGTTTCTTTGACGCAAAAGGTTTATTCCACATATAAATGTGGACACTGGGAAAAAGAGTTTAGAGCATATTCAACCTAAGTCGGGCTTTGAGGGCCTAATCTTTTGTGAAGAAAAATGATTGATTCTCAGAAAATACGTAATTTATCGATAATCGCACATATTGATCACGGAAAATCCACTCTGTCTGACCGGATTCTAGAGTTGACGGGGGCAGTCGATCCACGAGATATGCGTGAGCAGTATCTAGATTCTATGGACATTGAGCGAGAGCGCGGTATAACTATAAAAGCTCAAAATGTTCGGGTGCACTGGAGGGATCATGTCATACATTTGATTGATACTCCAGGACACGTGGATTTCGGCTACGAAGTATCGAGATCACTTGCGGCGTGTGAAGGCGTGATCCTTTTAGTCGACGCGTCTCAGGGAATTGAAGCACAAACCTTAGCTAATTGCTATCTAGCCCTTGAACATAATCTCGAAATTGTGGCGGCGTTAAACAAGATTGACCTTCCGGCTGCTGATCCCGATCGGTATGCATCCGAGATAGAGAATGTTCTGGGTATACCTGCAGGAGAGATCCTCCGCATCTCTGGAAAGACTGGAGAAGGAGTGCCTGAATTACTCGATGCAGCCGTTCAGAGGATTCCTTCTCCCGTTGGGGATCCAGCTAGACCATTAAAGGCGCTCATATTCGATTCTTACTATGACCAATACCGGGGTGTTGTCTCGTCGCTTCGTATTGTGGATGGAGTATTGAATGCGAATTCCAAACTTCGTTTTATGCAGACTGGAGCTGTTCATGAGGCTGAGGAGATCGGAATCCGAGCTCCAGCTCAGGTGCCGGTAGCTTCACTAGGTCCGGGTGAAGTGGGATACCTAATTGCCGGTATAAAGGATGTTGGCGAAGCTCGGTCGGGTGAAACTGTCACCTCGTACTCAAATTCTGCGACAGAGCCACTAGAAGGTTATCAAGATCCCAAGCCGATGGTATTTTGTGGTCTTTATCCGATTGACGGCGATGAATTTGAGGACTTGCGGGAATCTCTTGAAAAGCTGCGGCTAAACGACTCCTCGTTTACATATGAACCGGAGACCTCGGGTGCTTTGGGATTCGGCTTCAGGTGTGGTTTTTTGGGCTTGCTTCACATGGAGATCGTTCGGGAGAGGCTTGAACGGGAGTTTGGTCTTTCGTTGATAGCCACCTCGCCTTCAGTCGAATACATAGCCTATTTGGAATCTGACGGTAGCGCAGTAAAGATCGATAGACCCAGCGATATGCCGCATGCTCAGTCGATTTCGAGGATCGAGGAGCCATTCCTTCAGATAAATATCATTACTCCCTCTGAATACACCGGCGCAGTTATGGAGTTATGTCAGGCGCGAAGGGGGGAAATGAACAGGATGGAATACATTTCTCCGGAGCGGCTAGAGATAGGTTACAGGATTCCACTGGCTGAAGTGGTAATGGATCTGTTCGATCAGCTGAAAAGCAAGACGAAAGGTTATGCTTCGCTGGATTACGAGCCTGCTGGATACGGCGAGAGTGATTTGGTAAAACTGGATATTTTACTAAATGGAGTTCCAGTCGACGCGTTTTCCTCAATAATCCATAAATCCAAAGCGTATGACTATGGCAGAAAGATGACTGCAAAGCTGGGTGATCTTATACCAAGGCAGCTGTTTGATGTACCCATTCAAGCTGCTATCGGAGGCAGAATCATCGCTCGTGAAACCGTAAAAGCCCGGCGCAAAGACGTGTTGGCCAAATGTTATGGCGGGGATATCAGCAGAAAGCGAAAACTTCTGGAAAAACAAAAAGAAGGCAAAAAGAGGATGAAAAATATTGGTCGGGTAGAGGTCCCTCAAGAGGCATTTATTTCAGCACTTCGGTTGGATGATTAGTAGTTTCAGTTGAGTCAACCAGACTGGATACGACTTCGATATAGGAAAAACTCGGCTTATTAGGAGTTGACTCTTGCTTTGTTGGTATGTTTGGAGATTATCACGAAGAATGACACTGTGATCGAGAGGTAAAGTACATAGGCTATGACCTGTAAGGGCGTTGGCTGTGCCGAGTATCCAAAGAAGGTGTGAACGATATCGCCAAAGGCGCTTTGCTCGGAGAGAATTGATGAGCTATTCCATAATGGCTTGCTCAGGATTGGCAACCAACCCAACCCTTGCATATTTTCGATTGCATCAACCAATAATCCGGCTGAAAAAATCATCAAGGCGATCCCCATTACCTTGAACGCCTTACCGATGTTCAGCCTGTGTCCTAACTTGTAGATCCAAAATGCGATTAAGAGAGAAACAGCAAGTCCTGCGGCGCCACCGATGATAATTCCCTGTCCAGATGAAGCAAACACGATTGCCAGGGTGAATACCATGGTCTCCAGGCTTTCCCGGCCGACTGCCTGAAAAGCGATCGCAGCCAGTCCGAATCGGGCTTTCGATTCTATTACTTCGCTGGCTTTTGATTTCAGAGCACCCGAAAGGTCTCTGGCGTGCCGCGACATCCAAAATGTCATAAAGGTCATTACGACAGTTGCAAATAGATATGTGACAGTTTCAAAGACGTCCTGGAAGGTAGTTCCCGCGTAAGTTTTGATGGTGAAGAAAATTATGGTTCCGGCCGCGATAGCTAATAAAAGTGCTGATACGACTCCAATTATTATGTCTTTGAAGTGCCTCCTTTGTCCGATTTTATCCAGGTAAGCAAACAGGATTGCTACGATCATCGAAGCTTCGATGCCTTCTCTCAGGAAAATCGTAAATGCTGCTATCACAATGGTCTGCCTCTCACGGGTAGCCTGGATTCCATAGTTTTATGAAATGGTAATACGAACTGCTATAAAGCACTAATGGTCTATTGGTGACATTTTACTTTAGGATAGGATCTATAAGGACTTAGCTGGCAATCGAATTCAAAAAGATACAAAATCATCGTTTTTGTCTTACTTAGTGTAGTAAAAGGTTCATCTAGGGTTTTAAGGCCATTTAATTAAAAGATTTCGTGCCGGTGTGCAAACTTACTGGATTTACCTAAGCAATTTGTATGCAAACTGGTGTGAGAAATTGTTACCATTCACCACCCCTGATCTATTCATGAACGTTACCGATGGGGTGCTGTGCCATTAATTACGACAAAACATGCTCTGACATGGTGATTCGCGAAGAGGTTTCAAATGTGCTGAACTGTTTGTT
>JAJZLS010000016.1 GCA_021803345.1 Actinomycetes bacterium | reverse complement strand
TCTATAAGGAGGCAATCATGGCAAGAAAGACACAACGACCACCTCTGGTACTTACCGAAGATCAGCGCTTGATGCTAAAAGATCTGGCGGGGTCACGAACAGCTCCACTTCGTGAAGTTGAAAGGGCCAAGGTTCTGCTTGGCTATGCAGAGGGTACATCGATCTCGGAATTGTCACGCCAAATTGGAGTGGGACGGCCGATGATTTATAAGTGCGTCGATAAAGCACTTGCAGCTGGCGTTCAGATGGGACTGAAAGATACCTACCACCGTCCCTATGAACCAGAGATTACAGATGAAGCCAAGGCGTGGGTGGTAGCCATTGCCTGTACCAAACCGCTAGATCATGGACTTGCAGCAGAGCTGTGGTCGATATCCGGCCTTGCCCGCTTTATATCTGAACACGCTGATGCTGCTGGATTCCCGCGTCTGGCAAAGGCGGGCAAGAGCACAATATGGCGCATCCTGGACGAGAACGAGATCAAGCCCCATAAGATCCGTTATTACTTAGAAAAGAGAGATCCAGAGTTCGACCGAAAGATGCAGGAAGTCCTGATGGTCTACCAGGAGGTCTCTATCTACTCTGAAGGCGAAATCCAAACCGGAAGAACCAGTCCGATCTATAGTGTCAGCGTCGATGAGAAGCCTGGGGTACAGGCCGTTGGCCTTAGCGCACCCGATCTGCCGCCAGTGCCTGGAAAGGAACCAACGATAGGGCGTGATTATGAATACACACGTCATGGCACGGTGTCGATCCTGGCCGGAATCGACTTGCACTCAGGCCATATCTTTGCCAATGTGGAAGACCGCCACAGAAGTATTGAGTTCATCGAACTGCTAAAGACACTCGATGAGTACTATCCAGATGATGCCACTATCCGTGTCGTATTAGACAATCATTCAGCCCATATCTCAAAAGAGACTATGGCCTATCTGGCGAGCCGTCCTGGACGTTTCGAATACGTTCATACTCCCAAGCATGGATCATGGCTCAACCTGATTGAATCTGTCTTTTCGAAAATGAGCAGAACATTCCTGCGCCATATACGGGTTGATTCCACAGATGAACTAAAGGAACGCATTCTCAAAGGCGTCGAGGAATTCAATGCTGCACCAGTCGTTTTTCGTTGGAACAAGTTCGATCTTGGGGTGGCATGACATGTATCGTGTTTAGCGGAACGGACTACTAGTAGGTTGAGTAAATTCATCGCAAGCGAGTCGCTGGGGTCACGAGACGACAGGCGCGGGATTCTTCGTACTCCCATCCTCCGCAGGAACTGTTCCCATCTCGAAAATTCGGGTCACAATTGAGCAATCTACAACTCACTCAATCCGGATTGGAACAAATACAGTTCAATGTCAGCCTCCATATTGTCAATTTTACTGCTCACTCCGTTTGCATTTCTGGCAACGGAACAGAAAATACATTTAAATCATCTATGCCGATAAAATCCGACGGGTTACAGGTGAAGAGAGGGAGGTTATTAGATATCGCTGTTGCCGCGATCATTGCGTCGTACGCTCGAGCCGAGGTTTTACGGCCTATGCGGCGTAGAGAGGCAGCTACTCTTCCAAATGCTCTTGCAGCTTCAGCATCAAAGGGCAACGGATCGAAATCTGCTTCGGCTTGTTGAAGGTGTGCCTGTCTTTCCGCTCGTTCACGCTCGTTGCTGGCAACTAGTGGACCCACGGAAAGCTCTGCAAGAGTCACTGCGGTTATCATTAGCTCTTTGGGTAGGTCGTTCGCATTTTGAAGTTGTCCAAGTACTAAAAGAGTTGAGGTGTCGACGATTCCTACGGCGAATCGATTCTCAGCAGTCATATAGATGGATCCAGAACTTGATCTATATCAGCTCGAAATAAATCATGATCGACGGTAGGAAGCAGTCGACGTCTAGATATCGCTACTTCAGCCGATAAGGCCCCACTTAGTAGCGGCTTCAATTCGGCTACAGGTTTGCCAGAGCGAGTTATGGTGATCACTTCTCCGCCGGCCACGCGATCTATCACCTCTCCACCATGGTTTCGCAATTCTCTTATATTGACATCTCCCATGAATAAAAGTGTATCACGCGTGATCTACTTAAGATGTTGTTCCTTGAAAACTGGCGTCGGAAAGAGCCGAATCCGGAGAAAGCTCTATAGCGGAGGTGTTAAGTATGAGAGGTCTTAGCGAACCATATTTGGTCGGGAGTTGGCAAAAACTACCCCTGAACGCCTATCCAACACCCCGCCCTGGCACTCCGCTTATAGATTTCTGTCTATAACTATTACATAGAATTATCGATATTTAATATATAGAACTATATATATATTTGCCTAGCAGTTTGATGCCTTTACCTGGTATTATGCGATCTCTGGCCGGGTTGTTGGGGGCATGTTTTTTGTTGCTTGTTGCTCGCTTGACTTGGATGCTTTGGCAACCACCGTGGCAATCATAGTCAGCGAACAAGGTTTACAACAATTGCATGTTGCATAGTCACACCACTAAGATAGACTGGTTTTTTGGTATCAAGAGGAAGGCACCCCAAGAAACCAATTGCTGATGCAATCTCGGCAGTTGATAAATCAACTTTTGAAGTGACAAGAACTCACAACAAAAGTCATCAATGGGGAGTCATCCGCTGCACAGTATGTGGTGAAAGAAAATCAGTTTGGTCGACCCCTCGGGTACCGGAAAATCACGCCGCTTCAATCGGCAGATTTGCCGACGAGCATGATCACAGAAAGGAGTAAAGAAAATGAATCACTACGAGTTTACAGCGATCCTCGATCGTATGCCCACTGATGACGAATACGACAAGATCTTCGAAGCGGGCCTCGACGACACGAGTCCAGAGACAAGAAAAGGTCAGTGCATCTTGAGAGTTAATAGAGAAAGCGATTCTCTTGTCGACGCCATAGTGAGTGTAGCAGAAGACGTAAAGCGGGCTGGTTTCAGAGTGGTTGGAATTGAAGAAGAAGATCTCGTATCCCTGAAAACTATCGCAACTCGACTTGGCCGGACTTACGAGTCTGTGCGCAAACTGGCACGGGGAACGCGCGGCCCTGGCGGATTCCCTACTCCTCTCTCTGCTGATAACTGGGCGCTATACTCGTGGGCTGAAGTAGCCCGATGGTTGGCAAAAAATTACGGAATGCCCTTAGTCGGCAACGATGAAGCCCGCATCATTGCAGCAGCAAACCATCTACTACACGCTTATGACATCCTGGGCCCCACAGGCGCGCAAGAGTCGCTTAAACTCGAGAGGCTAAAGGACTCGGTAATGCAAGCGATTTGATGTCAATTAGTCAATTTCCGAGACACGCTAGGTTTTGTAACCGTACCAGCACAAACACTCCTGAATTTACATTTTCCGAGTTAGAGAGACGTCTATAGACCGCGTAAATCATCCCTAAACGCTGATCTCTTTACCGAACATCGATTCCCCGAAACGTCAGCAGCACCTCCGTGCGTTCCTTGGATGTCAAGACGCTAGCAAACGGAGAGCTACTTCTCATATCGATGACATGCTGCTCATGAGATAACATCATGGCACATAGGTTCGATAATCCTTGACCAGAAGCCAGTGCATCATCTAAAAGCTTGACCCATTCTCCAAGATATATGTCGTTTCGACGTTCATTGAAGACCATACCTGCCCAATCCCTGGCATCTTGAAGGTAAACTCGCCAATCGGGTGAATGCGCTAATTTTGCTTGGATAGCCTCAAAAAGTGCCAAGCTTTTTGCATCTTGTCGCTGAAGCATCAAACATCCTAATAAGCGTCGGGACCCCCACCAACTTGGCTACAGCTTCCAAAGGCTAGCCCTACACTGGGTTTGGTTGGGACAATCCTCGCTCCCTCAATCTTGAGGTTTGAAATTGGTACGCTTGTCGGACTGTCTTACGTTGATCCGCTTCTTCGAATGGCTAGCTGACTTACGCGTGAAAGTTAAAGTCACAGAGGTAACGACAACTCCGACTGCTAACAAGATTAACATAATCCAGCCGGTCAAACCTATGGCATAGAACAATGCAATAAAAAAAATAATTGTCCCAGTTATTGATAGACGAATTTTGTAGCAAGACTGTACCTCAGTTGCCAGCAAATGTTCCTCTGGCCGGATAATGGCAGCCAGGAACGTAGTAATAATAGTCACTAGCAGCGGGGCAATAATGGCGTTGTTTGAGCCAACGGCTGACTTACTGGCCGTAAAAGATTGGGGATGGCCAAACTTGGACAATCCGCTCACAGCCAGTAAGATCAGAAGCACTATCCAGGCAAACACTGTCATCCATAGGCCACTACGGAGCCCGCCGTGGAAAGCGGGACGCAGAACCACATCTATTTTGGCCGACAGAATGTTTTCTTCAGTCACGTTGTCGAGCAATGAAGTTCTGAAATCCAGATATGTCCTGTCAACGTGGCGGTCATAATTCTGAATTTTGGATGTTTTGCTTGCGCAATGCCCCCCGCTGGCTGGTGAGTCTTCGAGAATCGCGTCCAGTGGGATGCTTAACCTGTAATTGTCAGGTATGGAGTCATCGACAGTGCTTTTGCTTTCATTTTTGTGTTCTGAAGTGTCATGGGTGTCTTCAGTGGCGCTCGATCCGTTGCGATTCTGCTTATAAGACCCTTTGCTATATTCATCGGGCCGCGCTTTAAGGCCTTTTAGCACCTCAATCACGAGACGTATTCTTTTTAGAATGCTCCCGGGTAATGAGAGCATTTTGGCGTTAACGGAGGTGCAGGAATAGCGGCTCGTAGGCACGAGGGAGAAGACTTCTGCGTGGGAGATAACAACCCGTTGTAACGACCCACCACAGTAGCTTGAATGAAGTAGAGCAAAAATCGTGCGATTGGATTGCAGAAAGTTTCCGTAGACCAGACTTCTGCGACGTGATAAAGATGGCGAGCCGGCTTGGGCTTGTCTCTTTTGAATGGGACTACGAGCAACACGGATGGGATGAATCTGGATGTGGTGCGAGTACTATCGAATTTGAGACAGCACGTGACCACCCCGGCGTGGCTATTTATCTCCTTCCATCCGTAAAGTTGTACCACTGCATTTTTCACCCTCACATTCGTTGGGTCGCAGGGCTTCCTCCTGAATACGATATTTACAAGCCTAAGCTTTCCGCAATCATCGTGGACCTCAGCCAGCAGCCGAGGGATTGACTCAACCTTTGGTCGGTAGTTGGTCGGTAGTTGGTCGGTAGTTGGCAAAATATTACCTATAAACGCCTATGAACACTAGTGAACAGAAATAGCAGGTTAACATCGGTATTTAGTAAAATCTGTTTTACATTGTTCCTGGTAAGGCTAAAATCGCAGCTTCGCTAAACAGGCTGTTCAGCATGTCATTATTGCTATTTTCGTCTAGTCGTGTTCGTATTCATTTTTTTGCTAACTACTAACCATTTACTAACCAAACTGATTTGTCAGTCTTACGGCTCGATGTAAGCATTTAGCCCAATGACGACTGGCTTGCGGTCAATCGTGACGCTTATCACCATATTCCCGTGAGTGCTTGCCACCACGAGCATTTTACCGAAGGCTTATAGGCCGCAACAAAAATAGCTCACAAATAGTGGTTCTTCACAAATTCTGGAAGTTTCCTCAGGATGCGACACTTCCACCAGGGGATATTTCAATAGCGTCAAGGGAATAGATACGATCATCTCGTCCGGCAAGTAAAGATCATGCCGGACGAGAGCTGTATTGAAAAGGGCTTGACTACCCTATGACGTTTATGATCCGCTGCGCATCTGCAATTAAGGTACTGGCTGTAACCTTGCTTATCTTCTTGCCGGACTGAGCGCGAACTTCATTGATGAAGCCCCGAAGGACTGCCTTTGCACCGCTTGGGTTGCCGGAGTTGAGATCTGAAAGTGCGGTGTTGATCTTGTTCAACAGACTTGTTCCAGGACCTACCCCATCCAAAGACGAACCGAGCTGTTGAAGCTGGCTTTTGGCGCCAAGGACCGTGACGGTAAAGCTTGTAGATACTGTACTTGGCGTATCCTCAGAATCTGTGACAGAGCACTTTACTGTGGTCGTGCCCACTGGGAACACAGAGCCTGAAGGAACTGAGCAGGTTGCCTGTGGCGCAGTAGCATCATCTGGATCAGTGGTAGGCACAGAGTAATTAACTGTGGCACCTGATGGGCTTGTAGCATTCACAGTCTGGTTTGCTGGAGCTGTTATTCCCAGGTCTGTGTCTACAACGGTGGTTATGACCGAAACGTCGTTGGAGCCTGCATTCGTGACGTAGATGTCATTGTTAGCCGAGTCGTAAGCCACTCCCTCGGGGTAATTACCGACAGGAACAGTTGCCGTGACCGTGTTGGTGCTACCGTTTATGACCGAAACGTCGTTGGAGCCTACATTTGTAACGTAGATGTCATTGTTAGCCGAGTCGTAAGCCACTCCCTCGGGGTAATTACCGACAGGAACAGTTGCCGTGACCGTGTTGGTGCTACCGTTTATGACCGAAACGTCGCCGGAAATTTGATTTGTAACATAGATGTCATTGTTGGCCGAGTCGTAAGCGACTCCAAAGGGGTAATCACCTACAGGAACAGTTGCCGTGACTGTGTTGGTGCTACCGTTTATGACCGAAACGTCGCCGGAGGGTTGATTTGTAACGTAGATGTCATTGTTGGCCGAGTCGTAAGCGACTCCAAAGGGGCCATTACCGACAGGAACAGTTGCCGTGACCGTGTTGGTAATTGTGTTTATGACCGAGACGACGCCGGAGCCTCCGGAGCCTATATGTGTAACGTAGATGTCATTGTTGGCCGAGTCGTAAGCGACTCCAGTGGGGTAATTACCGACAGGAACTGTTGCCGTGACTGTGTTGGGGCTGGGCGTTTGTGACCGAAACGTCGTTGGAGGCATAATTGGTAACGTAGATGTCATTGTTGGCCGAGTCGTAAGCAGCTGAGGTTGGGGAATTACCGACAGGAACAGTTGCCGTGACCGTGTTGGGGCTGGGCGTTTGTGCAAAAGCTGGCGAATTCGGAAGCAAGGCTACGCCAGATATTGCCAAGGTTGACAGTGAGATCGAGACTAAAAGCATTGCAGTCCTATGGAGTTTGCCTTTCAAAAAAGGCAGACCGGTGTGTCTCATGTAACACCTTTCCTTTCGTCGACGGCAACGCCGTCATATTTACATGGATCACAATGAATCCAGGTTTTCTTTACCCAACAAAGTAACACGTGCGCACAGTTTGAATATGGAAATGCCTACTAATCTGCATTGTCTGAGACTTGCGGTAGTCATCTTTGAGACGCCCAGCCACGTCTTCCCTACTTATTGTGATAACAACGTCCTGAAGAGTGATCAATGGCTCCAGACATTTAAAAGTAGTGTTGGGTCCGTGAATCGCTCTCAAAAAATCTGAGACACCAGCGCTTTTAAAAGATAGTGGAATCACGTCAGACCACCCCAGTCAAAAAAGGTACATACGGAGCTAAAAGAACGTGCAGTGAGGATGTGTGCACTCCGTTGTTATAGATTTTTGTCTATAACTGTTACATAGAATTATCTATATCTAATATATAGAACTATATATATTTACCTAGCAGTTTGATGGCTTTACCTGGTATTATGCGAGTTCTGGCCTGGGTTGTTTAGGGCATGTTCTTGATTGCCGATTTATAGATAACTATATATATTTTGGATTGGGTTCAGAGTTCATTTTCTCCACCTGATAAAGTTTGAGTGTGAAAGACAGTACTCCAGGAGACCCAGTCATCCCCATGGGCAAGCCAGCTCAACTAATGCCCCCAGGAGATAACTACTGTGTCCGAGATGCATTTTGTGAACTCATGAATTGGTCAGAAAATTCAGAAGAATATAGGGGGTTTCAAAGAGGTTTCGACTTCTGCGACGTGATAAAGATGGCGAGCCGGCATGGGCTTGTCTCTTTTGAATGGGACTACGAGCAACACGGATGGATTGAATCTAGCTGTGGTGCGCGTACTATCGAATTTGAGACAGCACGTGACCACCCCGGCGTGGCTATTTATCTCCTTCCATCCGTGAAGTGGTACCACTGCATTTTTCACCCTCACATTCGCTGGGTTGTAGGGCTTCCTCGTGAATACGATAATTACAAGCCTAAGCTTTCTGCTCTCATCATCGACCTCAGCCAACAGCCGAGGGATTGACTCAACTTTTGGTCGGCAGTTGGTCGGTAGTTGGCAAAATATTACCTGTAGACACCCATGAACACTGGTGAACAGTAATAGCAGGTCAATACGGATATTTGGCGAATTCTGTTTTCAATCGTTCCTGGTAAAAGTCCTACTTTTTAGACACTACCATGGTTGACGGCAAGCCCGTAATTATTGGATCGAATACGGATATCAATCCGAAAGTCACTTAAGCTCATCCAAATGTCTACCTCGAAACTCCAAAGAGCTAGTCCATGCGGGTCGAATTTCCCCCGATTCCGGATCTTTGTACCATGTGTCACCCCAGGTTCGGGTTCCCCATTCCCAAGTAACCTGCTTACCAATCTCGTAATCCGTTTTAGTAGTAGGGAAAATTCGATACCGAACTGACGCTCCTCCTGGACTCAGTGTCTTTAGAAGCAGCCCCTTAGCGTCAGACAACTTAGTCGTTCCACGAGAATCGGCATACAGATCGACATCGGCATAGTGGACAAGGTTTGTTTCCCGAGGGATGGCTAGAATAGCCCGAAGTAGCGGTATAGCAGCATCCAAAGCTCGTAGAATTTCTTCCTCCGGGACAACTTTGCCTCCGTGAACGATTTCGTTTCGAACGGTCTGGAATAGATCCAGTGCACTCGCGGCACTTCGAGTTAGTAGACCAAGCTCCACTAGCCTATCGATACTACGACGCAAAGAGTAACTCCGCGGAGAGGTATCCCACCCACTTGAAACTAGAAGGAACCGGACAGCTCTTTCAAGCTCGGAACCAAGTATCATTAGTCCCACTCTTGGTGAGCGAGCTGCTGCGGTTAATGCCTCAGCGATGATATCGTCGGCGGAGCGATCAACTAATCGCTGTTGAGTTTCAGTTTCATGAGCTATGACCGGCAAGCCGCGTGCTGGGAATACTAGCTCTTCTTCGACAAGTTCGCTCTCCCGCTGCAATTGATCGATATCCTCTCGAAAGTTGAGGCCTGTGCCGCCAGGTAAACTGGCGGACTTGAGGATCGGAACTAGGGGTTACCATTCACCACCCCTGATCTGTTCATGAATGCAACTGACCGGTTACCGAGTCAGTAATGACGATAAAACATGCTCTGACATGGTGATTCGCGAAGAGGTTTCAATTGTGCTGAACTGTTTGTTATGGAACACATCCAAAAGCGGTCTCAATCGGA
>JAJZLS010000025.1 GCA_021803345.1 Actinomycetes bacterium | reverse complement strand
TAGCGTTACCATGGTTTTGACTTACCCAGACACCTCGCAGAGTGAAACCCGAGAAATTATCAACTGATGTTTAATCGCCAGCCGAATAAAACGTTCGATTCACAGCGGTCACCTAGGTATTCGAAGTTCCTCACGTGAACCTCTATCCAGTACATGAGTTCTTGAGATGAAAGCGCTTCTGCGTAGATCAGGGCGCTTACTCCCAAAGCTGACACAAATAGCTCGGCTTCGGTTTCTATCTCTGTACGACTGTTGTTGTAAATAGGAACCTTGCCACCGGAGAAGTCAACATATAGTCGTTCTCCTGCCTTGTGGTTTTGGCGCATAACTACGTCGACTTTGGATGCGAAGTGCTTATAGTGCTCGCAGAACTGTGAATAGCCAATCCCATCTGGGAAAGTTTCTTTATACTCATACCACAGCAGTAACCTTGTGACATGGGGCCGACGTAGCTCAAGATGTACTTTGGCCCAGTCCGGCATTGGGCGAATCTGTGTTGAAACTGGTTCAGGAGAACCAAAAAGCATTGACTCTAAGGAGTCGTCATCTAGATCATCTGGCAACGGCCAGCTAAGGCCGGCATTTTTTGCCCGTCTGACATAATCTCCGGCGGTTGTTACCGGAATATGGAGGGAGGCGCCTATTTGGCGCAGTGAAAGTCCCTCCCCAATACTCAGTCTAAGAACATCACGAATTTTGCGCATAGCAACATGGGGACGGGACACCAGCTCCTCCTTGAACGAATTACTACCGTTCATGAAAGATTGCCCTATCCATCAGTCCTACGTCAGCAAGATAGGCACTCCAATTTCAGCTGTACGAAAACTCCGGAATTGGTGTACGAAAACCCCGGAATTGGTGTACGAAAACCCCGGAATTGGTGTACGAAATGGATCGGAATCCGTGTACGAAAACCGCCGGAATACTCAGAAATACGACACCTTCGTCTAAATATACGATAGGATTGTAGTGGATTACAGGAATTGTAACCTTGCTTATTAGTGATAGGAATGAACGATGAAGGTTTGGATAGATCAAGATCTCTGTACGGGAGACGGTCTTTGCGAAGAGATTTGCCCGGATGTCTTTACCCTGCAAGATGACGGCATTGCATATGTCAAACAAGATGGAATCGTATGTGATAACCCGGGCGGCTCCGCTCAAAAGGCTCAGGTTCCTGCTGGTCTGGAAGATGCTGTGAAGGAAGCTTCCGGGGAGTGCCCCGGTGAGTGCATCTTTGTAGAGTTTGATTAGAAGCGACCGGCTAACCAGCCATCTTTGCCAATACGCAAAACACGTGCCAATGCGAGATGAGCGTCAGCCCGAAAGGTAAATGAGGACACTATTGCATGCCAGACCGACGCCATCTTGCATGCAATAGTAGCGCTTATTAGTAACTCCATTCCAGGCAACAGTCCCTCGCGGGCCCTTCCCCATCCTATCTCGCTCACAACGACAAACAATGTAAGCTTCAAATTGACAATGCAGAACAGCAGTTCCCCTTTTTCCCACCATTTCGGCACTTGGAACTAAAGGCATTTATTCAGGAATCGTCACACATTTAGGCGAGAGTCCCTGTTTTTATAAAACACCACTTATCTCCCAGACAATCTCGCTGCTTGCATCGGAATCGGAAAAGGGACGAAAGGTAGTAGTTATTTGTGACGAAGCTCATCTTTTACAAGGATCCCAGTTAGAAGAACTGAGATTTCTTACTAATAGCGATATGGATTCGTCAAGCTCTTTTGCTCTTCTTTTAGTTGGTCAGCCAAATCTAAAGGCACGGCTGCGACTTTCAACCTTTAGCGCCCTTGAACAGAGAATATCGCTTCGCTATAGCGTTCCGCCAATGAAAGCTGAGGAAACCAAAAGCTATGCGCTACATCACCTGAAACTTGCAGGCAGAACGGATGCTCTGTTTTCAGATGAAGCACTAGGACTGATTCACCAGGTTTCGAGAGGTTTGCCGAGAGCGGTCAACAACCTTGCCCGAGCGGCACTGATAGCTACATTTGCGAACAAAAGCGCAATCGTAGATGAGAAAAGCCCGCCAGGCAATATCAGAAGTTGATTCAGAGTGAGAAAGTTAGCGACAACCAGAGGACCACCATCAGTGTCACTGGCGACACAGCGATCACACAACATGATCAGTTACTATGTCGCCAGGATGATCAGCTTGGCTGGCGGGCAACAACTGACGCCAAAACTTCGTAACTGCGATATTACCCTGTTTAACTTAACAGACAACCACGCTAATGACCATGGTCAGTCCGCTAACGCGCCCCTTGAGGCTGGGAACAGCATAGAATCCTCCCGATCGATATGGCTTGAAAGTAACTCCGAGAAACTAGCACAACCCTCGAAGTCTGCAACACCTCTCTCTAACTTAGAATAGATTTGATTTCTTAGCTCAAGAATCTGAACATGTTCCTCTGCGAAAACTCCAACCATACCCTGACCCAGGAACTCAGCAACCCTAGGAAACAACACGTTATCTTCCATGCTGCTGTGCTCATCCAGCCCAGCCACCAGAACTCCGTTACTCATCGCTAGGGCACTTTTCACAGAATTGCTATCCCTGGAGTCGACGCCAGCATCGATTCTTGCCAATGCCTCACGTACGTCGACGTGTTCCTTCTCGAATTGGCCAATAAGTGCAATTAGCTCCTGATCAGTTGCCATTTTGTGCCACCTCCAAATTAGGTACTCGAGTGTAAATGACAACATTTTGCTGACATGCAACTACTGCACATGACGCACACTGTGGACCTTTATCTTCAGGAACTAGCTCTCTTGTAGTAACTTCATAGCCAAGATTGACATACATTTCAGTTAGCTCATTAACTCGCTTACGATCAACCTCGAAGCGGCGGTCCCAGCCCATTGCCAGGAGTTCAGCATCCCGATCGTTGCTCATCTCACACCTACGAAACCTACATCTGTGTCAGACCTTATCTTCTCAAGCTGGTAGCGGGCCAGAGTCGCAGCACCGAGCGCCGAAACATACTGAACCATATCTCCTTCAACAACGTTGACGTCAATACCAAGCAATTCTCTAACCGCGGTTACCATTGACGGAAAGCGCATTATCCCACCAATTAGAGTAACTTCTGGCTCCATCTTCACCCGCTTCATAAGCTGAACAGACTTTCCAACTAACGAAACGATTGCACCTTGCATAATATCAGAAGCCGCAACACCTTGTGACAGGTGGTTAATTACTTCAGCCTCCGCAAACACTGTACAAACTCCAGAAATCGGAATTTCCAGTGTTGAAGTGACCGCCAACGGACCGATATCCTCAGTACCAAATCCCATGTAACGAGCAGTCTTCTCCAAGAAGGCCCCGGTCCCCGCAGCACACTTCTCGTTCAGTCGAAAAGACGTTACAGCACTCTTTTCGTCACACCTTAGGGCCTTTACCGACTGCCCTCCAACATCAAGGATTGTCTTCGTTCCCGGGAATAAAGCATTTGCTCCCCAAGCTGCGGAAGTAAGATCAGTAACACCCAGTTGGCTAAAGACCGCCTGAAACCGCCCTAACCCAGTTGCCACGACGTAACTTACCGCATCGCGACCGATTCCAGCCATCTCCAACACGGCATCATATGTTTCCTCAGCAATTTCACCGGGCTTATAACCAGTGCGGTTCAGCACACGTGCAATGATTTTGCTGTCGTCATCAAGCAAAATTGCTTTAGTGTAAGTCGAGCCAACATCAATTCCTGCAGTGATAGTCATTACTTCACCTCCTCTAGGCGATGCGTCTCGCGACTCGCCACGATATGATCCATTGCAAATAGTGCTGCACCCAAAGCTCCCATGTAATGTGAGTCGCTACTTACATTACACTCAAAGCCAAGTTCCTGATTCAGTACCGCCACCATGCCGACATTGTTAGCAACGCCACCGGTAAAGGTGACTTCCTGGTCTATACCCACACGACGCATCAGGCTCAATGCCCTCGAAACGACCGAGTGGTGCACTCCCAAAAGCACATCCTCAACCTTCTTACCCTTACCAATAAGTGAAAGGATCTCAGCATCCGCAAACACTGTACATGTGGTTGAAATCTTGGTGGGCCTCGTTGACCTTAATGCAGCCAGTCCCAGTTCACCCAGCGGAACGCCGAGAGCGCTAGCAGCTGCTCCAAGGAACCGACCTGTACCAGCTGCACACTTGTCATTCATAACGAAGTCAAGGATTTCACCGGTCGGAGTCACCTTGATCGCTTTGGTATCCTGTCCACCCATGTCAACCACTGTCCTGGTTCCGGGAAACATGTGAACTGCCCCTCTACCATGACAGGAAATCTCAGTAGTCTGGGCGTCACCAAAAGTCACCTTATAGCGCCCATATCCGGTGCCAACAATAAAGTCGACGCCCTCTTCCTCTTCGTGAATATTTCCGTCTCTAAGCGCAATGTCGAAAGCAGTCTGTGCAGCTACTACAACATTTGAACCAGTATCAACGAGTGCTCTACCTACTATCTGCAGATCCTCATTTATGATAACTGCTTTAGTCTGAGTCGATCCAACGTCGACTCCCCCTGCATAAGCCATATCTATCTCATCTCCTCTCAAGCTCTAGGGCCGAGCTACTTGCTCTCTCCGGCACCTTGTCTTACCCTGCGTGTTGCGAGTCCCTCAAAAAATGCGTCGACTCGGTTCTTCAACTGTGCTTCTGACACGACCCGCTTGTCCATATGGTCAGACTCTACAAACAAAGTTGCCGCACCAGTCTCCTCGATCACGGCACGCCGGTTGTCAGCAAGACCTGTTGACACGGTTCGACATGATTTGATCGGGTGATACACCACCCCATCGATGCCAAATGGCTCGATAGCATCAACAATGTTCCTGTTCGAGAAGAACATCGTATCCATGGCATCCCTGGTGGTAACGAGCAGCCCCTCAGCCAGGCTGTCAAGAGGCCTGGCCAGATCGAATTGGAATCCCGTGTTTGCGCCACCGGAAGCAAACCACATGTAGCTGGAGCCAACGAATGCGCCTCCCCACTCAGTAAACATTTCATTGAAACGCCTAAAGATCGGGTAGCAAGGAACTCCAACGAAAATCAAGCGATACTTCTCTTCAAAGGTAGTACCGAGGCCGTTGGCCACCTTGTACTCCATCTCCTCAACTAGGTCAGTAAAGTACTTTGCACCCTCTGCACGGCCACGCAAACTGTTTGCCACTCCTAAATATACGGTTCCATCCGTAACCGCACTGTAGGGGGCAGGCCTAGCCTTGTTCAGTTCGATGAGGCGCTCGTATCTCTCCATCATCACGTTTGTGTAATGCATCGTCTCGCGCAACTTGTCGATATCGAATTTCTTACCAGTTACAGTCTCACAAACGGTGATCAATTCATCCAACTGACCCCGCACATACTTGAGGTCGTTCTCGAAATCAACGTGTCCGCTCCAGGTATGCCTACCATCAGCCCGAGACCCAGGAACGTCAATAGTAACACTTGGCATGTTGTACATGCGCTCCCAAATCTCCGCCCACTTAAGATAGGTGTTACATGCATTTGTGTAAACAGCTAACGATGGCTTAGGTATCTTACCCATGGGGTGGTCACCACCACGAAGCTGGAGACCAACATCAGCCTTTACATAGGCACACACGTCAGTTGAGTAACCATAGTCCTCACCCTGAGCTATGTAATCGTCCGCCACATGGCGTACAGCGGTCTGAAGACCGTTGACCTCAGGAAAGATCGTGTGAATTCCGAATGATTGAAGGATCTCAGCGAGACTTCCCATAACGAACACATATGCACTGTGCTCGCCTCTTGATGGTGCTGTTGTGAGCTCTTGGTACCAGTCCCTAAAGAGCTGGTTGCCTTCCTTGTTACCGCGACCAATAATCGACGAATTATCCTTAGTAGCTGCGGCACCTTGCGGCGTATTTGAAGTAGTTAATGACATGACAATCTCCTTTAAGCAAAAAGTATGTTCTCGATAAACGTTTGAAGCTGGATTTCAAGACTGTCAAAGTTTCCCATCCGCTCTTCAAACTCCGTGACGAAGTAGCGGATACCTTCATCGTCTAAAGCTTTAGTGTAAGCCACTTGCTCATCTAGCCCCGGTTCACACATTTTCGCCCCAGCTATTATGGCAGCACCAGCGTTAGCAGCCTTGATCTGCTCAAGAAGCATCCGTTCTTTTGGCTTATTCATGTCGTGCTGCACCGGACTGTAAGAGGACTGGTTCAGATAAGCCGAAGCGAGATTTGCTAAAGGATCGTCACCAACCGAAATATCATCAAGTATGTATCTCATGCCCACCATAAGATCGTCATCGACAACGTATGAAAACTGCGCAATCGTGTGGAGAAGATCAAGAGGAGGCTGCTCGCAAAAACCGCCGGAAAATACGAGACGCATGCGGTCTTGTGGGGTAGCGGAACGCTCGCGGATCTTCGGTAGCGCCCATGAAAGAAGCTCGTTGTGCTCCTCTCGTTGAATCATACCACCGACTGCAACAAGCACATAGGCCTCATCCACTGCTAGCAGCCAAGGCGTGTCACGCTTGATTGCATACAGTTCCCTAAGTAGTGCCCTGTTCTTGTTGAATACTTCTATTGACGCTCGGAGCTGGTCAGTGGTAATTTCACGTCCCGCAATTTTCTCAACCTCGCGAGCCAGCCTGGCATATTCTCCGCGAAGATAGGTCGCGGCGTGAATTGAATTCGGATTCTGAGGTAGATAGAGAATCTCGCAAGGGTAGTCAAAATTTCGACCCCACACAGCTGCAAGGTTTCTCGCCGAGTCGCAAATCGGGTGAGACACAAACATGTCAAGAACAACTTGACCGCCCAGCGCGATTTCCAGTGAGGTCTTCAGGATGGAGCAGAGGTACGAGCCAAAGTGCGACTCTCCCTGACGAGGCTCAATCGGGGCGCCGCGCACCTTGAATGGTAGTAGGCCCGCTGCATCGACAATCTCCTCAGGGAAATATACCTGAAAATGTCCTACCACCTTACCGCCAGCGTCACGCCATCTCTTGACGGTAGGAAAATCCGGATCTTCCACTAAATCCCTACACATGATTATTGCTTCATCAATAGAGATGTTTTCATACGAATCTAAAAGACGCTGCATCGTTATCACCCTTTCATCGAATCTGCACTGGATCTGTCAACTGAATTTGATGAGTCACCATCTAAAGCGCTGCCACAATTACCACAAAAGCTAAACTGAGATGGTATGAAGCGTGAACCACACGCCGGACAGCTCTTTTGGTATGCTCCCCACGGAAACTCCGATGAACCACCGGATGCTGCCCGCTCACGTAACATTCTGTACCCGGGCTGACGCTTTTCAACGAAAGCGTTCATACCCTCAATGGGTTCGAAACTTGAATAGTGAATAGAAAGCCAGTCACGCGCGTGCCCTACGGTCTGATGCCAAGCCAGATCTTTCCAGAAATTGGTTTGTTGCTTGGTGTAACGTGTGCACTCCGGGAACTGTTCGATAAGATCTGAAGTTATTGCTTTGACTGCCTCGTCGAGCTTCGAAAGGTCGATCGAATATCCGTCTTGTTCCTTCTTTGCCTTGGAAATCTGCTCGGGAGAAGCTTGAACGATGAATTGGCCGTCTTTTACTACAGAAGGTACAACCTCGTTGACCAAACCCCACTCAAGAGCCTTATAAGGCAATATTGGACGATTGAGCAAGAGCATTTCCCGAGCACGACGATCACCGACAAAAATTGGAAGCCACTGAGTGGCTCCACCAGCAGCTACGCTGCCAACTTTGGTCCCAACCTGGCCAACATATGCGTGCTCTGCAATAACTGAAAGATCGCAGGCGAGATGGCTCTCATTGCCGCCACCCACCGCCATACCATTCAGTCGGGCAATTACTGGCTTACCTGAGTTAGTGATGCTCTCGATGTATGCACTGAATAGACCCATGTATTTCCAATAATCGTGGGGCGACTTGGTATACTCTCTTTCGTATTCCTTTACGTCACCACCAGTGCAGAACGCCGTCTTACCGCTACCGGTATACACGATCACTGCAACTTCATCATCGAACGCCGCTTCTCTGAAAGCTGCAGCTAGTTCGATCAACGCCCTAGTGCTATATGCGTTGTAGAACTCTGGACGATCAATTGTGATAGTTGCTACCCAATCAGCCTTGGAGTACCTAACTTGGGTGAATTCGACGGTAGGAAGTTTTTCAAAAACCATAAATCATTACCTCCAGATTGAGCTCTGCACGAGAAATTCTACATACTTCTTTACTACTATCGTTAAAGTGTAGCATAACACTATGGAATGTAGATATCAAATAGAGGAGAGGAGATTTATCAACTTATCGGATTAATATTTAGGTAATCTATTCAACAATCCATTTACCAGCTATTTGGGCGAGCTTTCCCGGAGTTGACGCTACAATTTTGAAGCGGAAAAACTTACCAACAAGAGTCCACTCTCTGCACTGAAGTGGATCGAATGTTTGATGCTTTATGTTTCATACCTTTGTCACCTGGGTTCTACTCGTACAGACAAAGTAATTGATCAATTATTGTTTTATCTCAACTTTGGTATACGAAATCGGCAGCGAATTGGTAGGCGCTCCGACCGCAACGGGCTGGAGAATTATTGTCGTGTAGTGTCGCATCCCAAAATGTACCCAGGTCGGTGAGGAAATATGCAGGACGAGACCTTCAGTTTGCCGAAGTTTTTAAATAGAGCCAATAAGTCCGAAGAACACGAGCCAACGAATCCGGCAAACAAACTTCAAATAGAATTACTTCCTTTGCTTAATAATATAGTATTTGAGAGTGACTCGAACCGAATTCCAACCGAACTCCAATCCGGCTGAAGCTACCTTGGGTATGAAGATTCAGTTCTTTGACCTCCTCCCCTCCGTTACTGAAGGAGATTCCTGAGAACCAGCAGCTCATGCCACCAGCCCTTCAGAGAGTTGACGCTTCGCTGGGCCGCTGTGCTCAGCCCTAACAGGCTTTTGCTGCAGTGTCCCTCTGCGTCCTGTAACCCCCCAAAGGGGACCCAGTCCTGCGGTGAGAATGTTCTGTGCTGCGTTAATATCCGCATTAGCTTCGTACCCACAGTTGATACAGATAAAGACCGCTTGACTGGAATGTAATGCGTACTCCCCAACCGGACTCGGGACGCGCAGGACTAGGTAGCTGGCCAGTTACGACTGCGATTGAAATGATGTGGGCTATAGTTGCCATCTACTCGGTCTAAAGGTATTCGGGAGATCTATCTCAATCTGCTGGAGAGCCGCTTCGCCTCGCCAAGCATATGTCGGTGATGCCCGAATGGTCATCGAGGGAATTCAAGGGTGGCCGGTATTTGTGTTGGTGTCGGTTCTACGCCACCTGTTCGGTGATGGTTACTTCGTAACCTAGAGCCTTGATCCGTTCTGCGAGTTTCCTAGCTTCTATGGCTGGATCATGGCGACGGTCGAAGTAGTCAGCTCCAGGGTCTTGATATAAGGTGCCGTTAGTCAACAGGTGCCATGAGGTATCAAGTATCGAGTGTGCGACAGCAACAGCTGCTTTGTTAGGTCCTCTTCGTTTGGCAATACGTGCGTACTGCACTGAATAGTAGGTTCCCTTGGTACGTGCCGCTGCTCGAGCCGATTCGATGAGAACTCGTCTGAGCCATGGAGCACCATTACGGATGCCGGCTGGCCTTCGCTTACCCGCTGACTCATAACTGGCCGGTGCAATTCCAGCCCAAGCACAGAGATGTC
>JAJZLS010000010.1 GCA_021803345.1 Actinomycetes bacterium | reverse complement strand
CATCTGGGTGGCAGTATTGATCTTGGTTACACGATCAGATCGATAGAACTTTCTTTGCTCTAGTCCTAGATTGTAGACAAACCGGGAATCAGAGCAGTGGCGAACTAGCACCATCTCGTTCTCTGGGCTTGGATACAATCTCTGGCGGATACTCATATAGTTATCTTAATTCCTGGGTGTTACATCAGTTCACGGTTGTAAAAGATGTAACGGCTTCACCGTTAGCGCCTGTCCATCCCCGCCCTAAAGGACGGGGCCTTTCGGCGCTCTTTGGTAACGGTAGAAATCCCATTGGTTCTAACTTAAGAAGGCTGATGGAAATGGCCTGAGATTTACTCTTAGACAGCCCAATTGGAATGCGAGTCCGCGGCTGAACTTTTAGTAGGTTGACGCGTCGTTTGAGTTAGTTTGCTCTGAGACCAGCAGCATTTTCCGAATCAGTATTCTCGGCCGAATTTCCGCGTGACTGTTCCTCTGCGATAAAGCGCAGTTTGTTCGGTCAGATCATCCAGTTAACACCAGTCCCATACCGAGATTTTACCTGACTACTGCGGTGTTTTTTGGGGAGTGTATCCAGAGTTATCGCAGATGAGACCTGGTTTGCATTTCCGTAGCATTACCAATGAGGTGATTTTCAGGTTGCCAAAACGGAAACCTATCGGCTAGTCACCCGCTTGGGAGGTTACGATGGCTAATTCTTCATTTGTTCATGGTAAACATGGGCTACTGATATCCAGTGTAGCAATGTTGGCAGCAGGTGGCGTGCTGGCTGGATGTGGCTCATCAGCCGCAAAAGCGCCTAATGCCGGTTCGAGTCCAGCAACTACCGCTGCGCCGCCGACCACGGTGGCACCGACAACCACTGCTCCTACAGAGAATATTGCTATGAAAATAGAGACCGGCAAGATGGATGGCAAACCCGGCTGGCCTAAGTTTGTTCCCTCGGATATCACTATCCAAAAAGGTGCAGATGTAATGCTGACCATTACCAGTTACGACGATGGTACTGCTCCGCTTCCTTCAACTCTGGCCACCTATGAGACTATTTCCGGAGGAAATGAAACAGTCAATGGAACTGCAGTAGCAAGTATTGATAATTCACAGATTGCCCATACTTTCAGCGTTCCTGGGCTGGGAGTAAATGTTCTTATCCCAGCCGTGGCCAAGGGCCAGAATTCTGTAGTTGTAACTTTTGAGTTCACCCCACAAAAGACCGGTACCTTCGTCTGGCACTGCTTTGCCCCATGTGGAAGCGGTGCGGATGGGATGAGCGGGGCGATGGCGACAATGGGCTGGATGGAAGGCAATGTCACAGTTTCCTAAACCTTCGTTGACAGGATGTGAGAGATCATTGTTCTGCAGATGCTAATAGGGAAAGGCTGACAGAAAATGAGAAAAATCCAGACATCCCGAGCCTTATCAGTTCTGGCAAGATTTCAAAAGGTGCGTACTTCCGGGATTTTTGCACTGGTGTTATCGGGATTGATTTTTGCCGGGTGTACTGGTTCTGAGGCAGCAGTGACCTCTCCATCAGGTCGGTCGTTAATCATTTCTAAGCCGCCTGTGCAGGAAAAAATGGTGATCGAGACTGGCAAGATGGACGGTAAGCCGGGTTGGCCCAGGTTCGTGCCATCGGATTTGACTTTTCCAGCCGGATCGGAGGTAGTACTTACCATCGTCAGCTATGGCGATGGTACTGCTCCTTTGCCTCCAAGTTCCCCATACGGTCATGTATGGGGAATAGACCCCACCTATGGAGTGGTCAGCGGTGGTACCGAGACAGTTGATGGAAGACCGATTACCCAAGTTTCAAACAGTGAGATCTCCCACACCCTGACGATTCCGAAGTTGCTGATCAATATCCCAATTCCAGCTGTGCCCTCAGGAGCGAAAACAGTGACAGTCCAATTCAAATTTCAGATAAACAAAGCCGGCAAATACTCCTGGCTCTGTGTAGCACCCTGTGGTAGTGGACCTACTGGAATGGCTGGCGCTATGGAGACCGACGGATGGATGCGTGGAGTTATCAATGTTACCTGATCGGACGGTGGTTGGGATTTGGAAGGTCGAGCCTGTCTTGAAATTTATGGTTTGCTGATGGGCGGACATTTACTAGGGAAAGATGCGAAATGACCGGGTTTAGAAGAAGTGCAGATAAAGGTGGAGAAGGATCGTCGAAAGTCCCAGTAGTCGTGGTTGATAATCAGCAGGGTTGTTCTGCGTCTTGTCCGGTTACGGTCGATTCAACCAAAGAGGAGGGGTTTTCGAGAAGAAGTTTTCTCTGCATGCTGGGAATGGCGGTTGGAGCTATTGCGGCAGGTGATATTGGTTCTCAATTGCTCTCCTGCAGGGCATATGCCCAGGAGCGCCTCACAAAATACCGTTGGGGGCGTAAACGGGGGAATGAGTGCCTCTGGGGACGCAACCATGGCCGACAGCATGGCTCCACCGACCCAGCAATGGTCAATGGTTATCGATCTGAGAAATTGTGACGGTTGTGGTATGTGCACCGCAGCATGCCAGAAGGCACACTATCTCACTCCGGATCAGACCTGGTAAAAGTATTTGCTTTGACAGATTCAATAGGCCGTTCGTATCATATGCCCCGGCCTTGCATGCAGTGCGAAGATCCGCCTTGTCTGAATGTCTGTCCGGTACACGCGACCTTCCGCCAGGATCAGGGTGTTGTCCTTGTGAACCAGGATCGTTGCATTGGATGTCGGATGTGCATGGCGGCCTGTCCTTATCAGGCAAGATAGTTCAATTGGAATTCCAATGTAAAGTATCCACCGCTTCCGGTAAAACCTACTCCGGAATTTCCGGCCCTCAGCGGCTTGGCACGGTAGGTAAATGTACTTTTTGTGTGGGAAATCAGAATCACGGTCTACTTTCTGAATGTGCCTCTGGATGTCCGATGGGGACTCTCTATAACGGCGATCTCAAAACCGACGTAGCGGTCAGCTCCATGGGTAACACGGTGAAGTTGTCCAAATTCCTTTATGACAATGATGTGGTTACATTCAAGTCGACAGAAAATACACATCCAAGAGTTTGGTACATCCTGGGCCATGGCCAAAACCTTGACAGCGACATGGCCGCAAAAACTAAGTGAAAAGAGGAGAGATGACAACGGAGAGGATATCGGTTGATACGGATCAGGATGCCAAGAATAATGGCGTTTCTGGCACAGACTGGGAGGATGAGGTAAAACGTGCCGCTTTGGTTCCGATTACCATGCGGCTCGGGCTGATTTGGAAGGTTTCGGTAGCACTGCTCAGTCTGGTGGTACTGTCCGGGATAGCCGCATGGATATACCAGCTGAAACACGGTCTCGGTTCTGCCGGGTACAACGATCAGGCATTTTGGGCGGCTTATATCGTGGATGTGGTCGCCTTCATTGGTGTCAGTTACGGTGGCGCTGTAATCTCGGCAATACTTAGGCTGACGGGCCAGAGTTGGAGAGCTCCGCTGACCCGGCTGGCTGAAGGAACCGCACTGGTAACAGTCATTATCGGTGCACTGTTCGTCTTCCCTCACCTGGGACACCCAGAGCAGTTTTGGGAGATTTTGGTGTACGTGAACACCTCCTCGCCGTTGTTTTGGGATTTCCTAGCGATAGGAACATATGTAGTAGCGACAGTCGTCTTTTTCTATCTCCCTCTAATACCTGACATGGCGATAGCCAACAAGTCGCTGGGCCAAGGCGGACGTCCGCACCAATTCAAGTTGTACAAAGTGCTGTCACTCAAGTGGATGGGCACCAAGCGGCAGAGGAGTCTGATTCATGGGGCAATAGGCGTTATTGCGCTAATTATTGTCCCACTTGCGGTGTCGGTGCACTCGGCGCTGTCCTGGGCCTTTGCTCTTACCAGTAGACCGGGATGGATGGAGACGATTTTCCCACCTTATTTCGTTATTGCGGCACTTTATTCCGGAACGGCTCTGGTGATAATCGTAGCCTCGGCATTTCGAAAAGGTTATCATCTGGAGCGCTTCATCACAGAGCGACATCTACAGCGTCTGAGTTACATAATGGTGGCATTGGGGTTGGTTTATCTGTATCTGACTCTGGCCGATTTTCTTTCTGAAGGCTATACCGGGATTTCCACTGGATGGATATATCAGACGGTTGTTGGTCGCTACTCCATACCTTTCTGGTTTTATGTGATAGCTGGTGAGCTGGTGCCGATGGTTTTGGTGGCACTGAAGAAAACCCGCAACATCAAAGGGATCACAATTGCAGCCGTCGGCGTGGTGATAGCCCTTTGGGTAAAGAGGATTGTAATAGTTCTTCCCCCAGCCACACAGCCTCTGATCGGCGGGCAATGGGGCACATATCACTTCACTGCAGTGTCGATATTGGTGACCCTGGCTGGGGTAGTTGCGATCCCTCTCGGTTTGATGTTGTTGTTTCGTATTTTGCCGGTTCTTTCGATTGACGAAATGATCCAAGCCGACCCTGTTGGATCATTTGAGCGGATTTCGCAGCAGTCGCTCGAGATGGTGAGGCTCACTGCCCCTGGTACCCATGCCAATGGTAAACATCCGGATGAACAAGAAAGTGAAGTGTCAAAGTGAAGCTTTTACCTATGATAACCGTGGCTTTGTTGTCAGGAATCGGACTGATTGCGTCAATGCCAGCCGAGGCCTCGGCGTCAGCTTTACTAACCGCTCCGTCAGTAAAGTTGACGGTTGAGGCTACCGGTCAGTCATCGAATTCCCTACTACTTAGAGCGACTGTAGCTCCTCCAGTCCCGGGCAAGAAAGTGACTTTCTATCTCAAGACTTCTGAGTTTGAAGGGAGCGGATGGATGGCTTTAGGGTCATCCTCTAGCGATTCACAGGGAATTGCAACTTACTCGTATCGGCCAACATCGACTGGTATCGAGACTTTTGGATCGGAACTTGGTTCACTGCAATCTTCAGCGAGTACTCCGAGTGCCACTTTCCAGTTCAGGGTTTTGAGAGATCCTCCGGGATTCGGCCAAAGCGTGATTGAGTATCCGAGACCGCTTGGATCAGTTGGAAGCATGCTGGTCAAAGGGCTGCTATCACTTGTGGGGTTGGTATGGGTGGTTCTTATCGGTTCATTGGTAATGGTGATCCGTAGGGTGCCAAAGTTTGCAAGTGGTGTTCAGCCCGATCAGAGCGAGGGGGCTGATCAATGATGAGTTCGGTGCGCCAAACAGTGTTTAGGCAGGTAGCGGTGTTGGGTTTGGTCTTGGTCGGTGGAGTCGCAGTGACCTCATGTGGTAGTAGTACTAGCTACTACGGCCACATGCCTACGATGAAGGGTAACGCACCCTGGATGACTAATCCCTCGCAGGCTTCGAATTCGGCTAATGCACAGGTTATAAATCTTCAGATTTCAAATGTCAGCACTCCGGAGGGATTGGAGCCAGCCTACATTGGGCCGAAAGGGAAGGGTGCTGCCGATATTTTCACGGTAAAGGTAGGTACCGAGGTCGAGGTGGTTGTGAAAAATAGTGATGCTATGCCTCACACTTTTACCGTCCCTCAGCTTGGGATAAACATCTCTATAGCTCCAATGACTACCACAAAGTTCAATTTCACAGCCAAGACTTCTGGAACCTATTCCTGGTACTGTGCGGTTCCGTGCGGGAGCTGGGTGATGAGTCATGTCGGTTATATGAAGGGTTATTTCAAGGTGACTTAGGGAGGTGATCGTTGCAGCAAAGTTATTAATGAAAATTAAAGGAGGATTCAGATGACAGAGATAGTTAAAGGATACGAGATTAAGTCTTTAGGAAATCAAATGCTTCATGGGTCACCAGACGAATCGGCAACTGAGTCGGGTTTGGTTGAGTCTGAAAATGGCATTGAGGTTGGATTTGCTGGTTTGTGATGGGGTCATTTTCGCAAGTAGTCGAATTTTCGGCAGGGATCCTGATCGGATTATCGTTGCTGCTGCTGATGGTATATCTGCTTTTAACAATAGTGGCAATCATCCTTGCACTCCTACCAAGCCGTAAACGCCGAATCTCACGGGAATTGGACAGATTCCTCAAGGAGTTATTGGATCCTGCTCCAATAGATAGATCAAGGGCCGGTTTTGGATTTGGTCTAGTCACAAAGCGCCGAAGAAGACATCACTTGAGCTAAAGACCGAGTGAGCCGGACCGATGAGTAGGAATGATGTGTTGTGGAGACCTGAACATCTTCGCTGCGAAGAAGATAGTGGGAGTGAGTGGATATGAAACTTTCGCAAAGGGGAATGCAGATAGTCCTGGGCGTATTGTGGTTGCTGGATGGATTGCTTCAGTTTCAACCTTATATGTTCACCAGGAGTTTTGCTACTGATGTGCTGGCTGGGGCTGGACAGGGTCAGCCCTCTTTGATCAGTGATTCTGTTGTGGCAATGGCTCGGTTCATCGAGCCGCACATAGTGGTTTGGAACACTATTTTTGCCTCAATTCAGGTATTGATTGGAGTAGGTCTGCTGTTTAGGCGAACTGTCAAGCCCACTTTGGTTGCTTCATTTGTTTGGGTGGCACTTGTATGGTGGTTTGGCGAGGGATTCGGCCAGATATTTGGAGGAAATTCTACTTTGATAAGTGGCGCTCCGGGGGCGGTGCTTCTGTATGGATTGATAGGGGTTCTGATCTGGCCAAGCACTAAGACCGTCCAAGGGTCGATCTCGGCCCAAAGTGTGATCGGTGATTTCGGGGGAAAGGTGATCTGGGCATCAATCTGGGTGGTGGATGGGTTTTTGCAGCTGTTGCCTTCCAATTATCTAGGAGGCGCCTTATCCTCGGCATTTCGTTCTGCCGGATCCGGTGAGCCGGGCCTATTGGCAGCTATAAGTCGTGGTATTGGAAAAGCAGTTGCTGACCACAATGTCCAGGTGGCAATTGTCTTAGGGGTCTTGGAGATTGCAATCGGATTGGGAGTGTTTTTGCAGAGACCCAATCCCGCTCTTTTGGTAGGGGCTATTTTGGCTGTTGTTATATGGGTGGCAGGTCAGGATCTTGGTGGAATTCTTACCGGTCAGGGGACCGATCCAAATTCCGGGCCGTTGTATGTGATGCTGGCCCTCGCGCTATCTCAGCCGCGGTACCTGGTTGTTTCCAGCCGGGTAAGTGAACCCGAAATGAGATCAGGTGTAATTTCACGGATTCTACCCAGGATCTAGTAGAGGCATCTGGGTTCATGCTTAGTGCTGCTTTCAGCCCTATCGAGCATCAGTATCGGTCTTATCCACTGCCGTAGCTTTGATCAGCCATGTAGATGTCAGAAGGAGTGGTTGTGATGGTCTGTTCCTCTGAGAACAGTTCAGTTGGTATTGGGAGTTGATTTGACATGGCATGGCGGAGAGGCTGATTAATTGTTCAGTTAGAATGCGAGGTGCCTTTAGCTGCGGTAAGAGGAGACTTCAGGGTAGCTGCCTGTCAGGGCTTTGATAGGGAATAATCTGTTTTTATAAGGAGTGGCCGTTTGTACAGTTGATAATAATATATCGAGGTGGTGCTTGTTATAAAAGCGCCGGAGATCGCAGAGTGTGTTGTTGGCACGTGAGTTACCCCACAATGATTCTGATTGGTCGCTGGTAGTCGAGTGCTTTATTCTATTAGGTGTCAGCAGATCTGCTAGGGACTCAGATGGGAAACCAACGACGGTGAACTTGGTGCCAAACAAGGTAATACCTGTTGTGAAATACAAGCATGAAAGTTAGTGTAAGCCTGTCAGATGAGGGTGTGGAATTTCTCGATGCTTATGCTTGGGCAGAGGGATTTCAGTTCGGCTGCTTCGCCTAATTCGGTTGGAACAAGCATACGAAGATGCCTTTCACGACTGGGAAGAAACTGGACAAGCCGGTGATTGGGAAATTGCCGTTAAGGACGGTATTGAATTAGATGCGTCGCGGTGAGATTCGGCTTGTAGACCCTGAGCCTGTGAGGAGTGGCGAAGCCAACAAGCTTCGTGCAGCTGTTATTTTTAGTAACGATTGAATAAACGCTACGGCATTACGGCTCGGGCGAGGGGTTGTGACAGTGGTGCCGGTCACGACCACCATAAATAAGGTTTATCCTTTTCAGGTTCTTTTGCAAGCAGCTGAGACTGGTCTGCTGGAGGACTCGAAGGCGCAGGCTGAACAGGTTCGCTCGGTGGCAGTTCAGCGTCTCGGCCCAAGAATTGGTGTGGTCTTAATTCCAGTAATGACGAAAATCGATGATGCCTTAAGGTTGCATTTGGCTTTGTAGCGGCAGCATTCGTGACTTAAGGTTAGATATGCGCATTTGCCCGACTTGTCTCATTGCGATCAGATGGTTATAGAAATGCGTATGTTCCCGTAGCTGTCTTAGGAGGATGTTCGAGCGCTATCTGATGCGGAAGGTTTCCTCATTCTCAAGTCCAGCAGATTCATTCCAGCCGGATACTGGTAGGAAAATTATAGAACTTGTCGTGGGTATCCTTAATTTTTCTCCTCGGTCGGGGACTTGGAAATATTAGGAGAGTGCCAAAACTAATCGGGCTGATTTACTGCAGTTATTAAGGACTTGGGCAAAGTTCGGAGGTTCGTGGGAGCTCCGTCTTGTTATTCGGCAGACGTCACCGAATTATGGTGTGGATAGGCCTGTTCAATCCTGGACCAGGATTCAGGCGGAAGGACTTGCCATGCAAAAGGAAAGAGGTCGGTCTCTTCGAGTTCAGCATGGTTCTGAAGTTGTTTGATGACCGATCGCAGCGTGTCGGGATCAGCCACTGAAACTTGGTGTCTGAGAGTTTCGAGAATATCGCGATGTTCACGGGTTAGTTGACTTACTTCACCGTTATCTGAACCTTCTAAACTAAGCTCACGAAATAGTCCAGTCTCCTCTTTTTTGGCATGCTTTCCAAAGGCATCAATCAGTAAATTTGTTTTATTTGCTATTGAGGAGGGGACTGGATCTTCAAGCACACTAAGCAGGTCTCTTGCTATAGAGAATATTTCGGCATGTTCTGAAATCAGTTCCACTAAATGGGGCTGGGCTTCGCATCCACAGTAGCTACACATCGTACGCTCCTTTAGGGCTGGTACCGAAAAATCAGGATCTGAACGACATAAACATTGCCGACTTGGAGCCGATACTAGCCATTAACCATTTATAACTTTAGTGCACCCAGCTTGTATTTAGTTAATAGCCGCATAATTGGAATTTGGTATTTTACCAGAAACCGTTTAGATATCCACCGTGCTAGCTGGGTGCTTGACTAGGAGTAGTCTTGTTGGCTGTTGGCTGTTGGCTGTTGGCTGTTGGCTGTTGGCTGTTGGCTGTTGGCTGTTGGCTGTTGGCTACCCTGATGTCTATCTGGCTACCCCCGATTAAGAACGGACACTGATGCCATGACTGCTATGAGTGCAGATGAGCTCAAAGGGGCAAGACATTGGGCTGAGGATCTAGTTCATTATCTGGACTCCCATCAATACCAAGAATCGGAGATTTTAGAGGCCTATGACGCCTCTGCTACCGAGGGTTTGCCCGAGATACCACGGTATTTGGTCAATCTGGTGGCAAAGGATAAAAGAGATCACTACCAGTCCTTATCTGATATTCGAGAAGCACTTCGTGCGATGATAGCGGGGGAGTCCGCTCCTTGGTTTGCAGCTGACTTGGGGGTTCCAATTGGCTGAAAGAGCAAACCGAGAGGTTTATGGAAATAGAGCGATCTGATGCCAGAGAACTTCAGCACCTTCTAAAGTCTCTATGAGCGGTGCACTCACCTACGGTAAATGAAATAATTGTTGGTGGCCGCTGGGTGTAGTCGCCGAACGTTCTTTGCAGCCTTATGCGCGTCTAAAGTCTGACGCGGGACTTTTGGGGA
>JAJZLS010000042.1 GCA_021803345.1 Actinomycetes bacterium | reverse complement strand
ACCAATGCTTGGACTTTTGCGGGTCATCTTCTGTGAGCATGTCACTTGAAGATTTACGCGCCCAATTAGAAATTAAAAGGACCGTTTGGCGCCTTTTAGAGTGTGATGTCTATAACCATCAGACTCGAGATGTCATCATTTAACCTTGCCAATTTGGACCCTCCATACCTCAGGTCCAGTTGTCAAATATTTCCATGAAAATTCTCCACTGTGCTCTGCCTCAAACTGATATTTAAGTGGCTTTGGATCATGATCATTTATAAGTACAAAAACTGATCCTGGCTTAAGAGATCTGAAGGTGTTAAAAATTGAACTGTGTCGGATTTGAGCAGGCATCTCCCTGACGTCAAGTTCTGGTTCTTCATTCATCGGCCCAACCAAATCTTCCGGAGCGTTTAGCCCGGTCTCAGCACTGGAAGTAAAGCGATGAAGAGCAGCCGTCAACCTGTTGGCCAGATTTGGATGATCATCCTTTACAATTGACCACGCTGTTGCAGTACCCTTTGATGCCAGATCCCGGTAACCAAGCTGAGCCAGTTGCTCGGCGAATTCAATGATTACAGAAACCAGATTTTTCTCACGATCCAGATGCGCACCTGGCGACCGTGCCAATAGTTGAGCTGCTCCGAATAGCTGTTCCATTTCCCGGAGAACCTCTACCAGATCCACATCCGGATTCGACAAAAGCCTCCCCAATATTTCCTCATTCTCATCAATGACATGTCGGCTGAAAAGCTCCGAGATACGTTTCGCCGCATCGACCACAGCCACCTCAATATCGCCATTAAAATCCTTTACCGCCTTTAGCGCTTCCAGCTGACCCTGAAGTTGTCGGTGCTCGTCAATCATCGAGCCAATAAGCTCCCCTAGTTCCAGAACCTCGACCGCCACCTGGTATATCGAGTGTTCTTCAGCTTCGGCATGAGGAATCACCTCCAACTCCATGAAATTTACCAAGTCGGCCACCCTGGTCCCCAGGGACTCTTGGCTCCCCAAAGACGCTCCGATTGCAAAGGATCTTGATTTGACCCCGTCAACCAGCCCATGATGGTGACGTAACATTGCTTGATAGGCTTCTTCTTCCGTTTCAATCATTTACTTTTCCTCACAATCCACAGCGTAATTTCCTTTACGCTTCTAATTTCTAGTGTATACTAGAAAAAAGAGTTTACAAAGGAGTATCAAATTATAAAATGCAAATTGAAATATCCAAACCAGAAAAAACGCAAATGGAGGCAAAAGCATTAGGAGATGAAACGCGCTTTGGCTTATTCTGGTATATTTCACGGGCTAACCGTCCGGTATTCATAGACGAGCTGACCAGTTTTGCAAAAGTCAATCACAATGCGGTCAGGCAGCATCTTGAGATACTAAAAAATGTCGGTCTTGTACTAGAACAGCCTGAAGTTCGAACCCGTCCTGGGCGTCCCCGTCTTCAATATGTTATAAACCCGGATTCTGCGGGTACCTGGAATAGCGAAGGCCCGTATCAGAAAATTTCCAAACTCTTGCTCGATACGATAAAATCCGGGACTACTCCAAGGAAGGCTGGGAAGTCAGAAGGATCCAGAAGGGCACTAGAAATTCTCAATTCCAATCCAGAGGCGGATGCATTCGACGCACTCAACTCTGACCTATTGATGGGTGGGTTCAAGCCGGGCACCGAATCTGTCGGACCGCATAGAAGTATCGTCCTGAAATCCTGCCCATTCAAAGAGGTGGCAGCAATGGATCCCAAAACCATATGCCAAATACACCTTGGGTTACTTGAAGGCTTGGGAAAGACTCTGGATCCACGTATCAAAATAGGTCTTACACCCCATGATCCTTACACGGCCAACTGTTTGGTTTCGATAGTTTCCGCCTAGTTCAGATAAGGTGATAGGAATCGGGGGCGCTCTTCTGATACTATTTTGAAACATGCTTGCACGAGTACAATAAGAACTCATCAAGAAAGCAATCACTTCAAATTGCTTGCAACTTGCATTTCACAGTTGTTCCAGTTTATCTCAAATCACTGAATAGCGGAGGAATCTTGTCAAACCAATCCCGTTCGGAAAGTTGCAATATTGCTGTAGACCTACTGGCTGACAATGGCTTGGTAAGAAAATCAAGATACTTCACAAAGGGTCGGCAAAGTGAAGACGCGAGGGAGTTACATTTACAAGGTGGCCGGCAAGCCGAGGATTTTTACAGAGACCGCTGGCGACATGACAAGATAGTAAGGTCGACCCATGGAGTAAATTGCACCGGCTCCTGTTCTTGGAGAGTATTTGTAAAAGATGGAATCATTACCTGGGAAACTCAAGCAGTAGATTACCCCTCGGTGGGTCCCGACTCTCCGGAATATGAACCCCGAGGGTGTCCACGAGGGGCTTCTTTTTCTTGGTATACCTATTCACCTTCCCGGGTTCGCTATCCATACGTCAGAGGTGAGCTACTCGAAATATGGCGGGATACACTCAAGACAGAAAAGGATCCGGTCCTTGCATGGGGGAAAATAGTATCCAACCAGGAACTATCCAACAAATACAAATCAGCCAGAGGTCAGGGTGGGTTCGTCAGAGCAAAATGGTCAGAAGTTCTGGAACTTATAGCTGCAGCCCACGTGTACACCACAAAGGAGTTCGGTCCGGATAGGAATACTGCATTTACCGTCATTCCCGCAATGTCCATGGCCTCTTACAGCGCGGGAACTAGATTCTATTCGTTACTCGGTGGTACCATACTTTCCTTTTACGACTGGTATGCGGATCTCCCTATTGCGTCTCCCCAGGTATTCGGAGATCAGACCGATGTTCCTGAATCTGCTGACTGGTGGAACTCGACCTACTTGATTCTGTGGGGTACCAATCTCCCGATTACCCGAACCCCAGATGCACATTTTATGACCGAGGCCCGCTATAGAGGGCAAAAGGTAGTGGTGGTGTCACCGGACTATTCTGACCACACCAAATTCGCCGATGACTGGCTAGCCGCTGCTCCAGGGACAGATGGTGCCCTTGCAATGGCAATGGGACACGTGATGCTCAGTGAATTTTACAGAGACCGCAAAGTCCCTCGTTTTGAACACTATGCAAGGACATACACTGATCTTCCCTTCTTGGTCACGTTGCGAAAAAAAGGTACTGCATACGTTCCAGATCATTTTCTCTATGCCTCAGATCTCGGCAATCAGGAAGAAGGATCGGAGTGGAAAACTGTGATGCTGGAAGAAGAATCCGGGAAGCCATTCATCCCGAACGGCTCACTGGGATTCCGCTGGACCGACTCTGGTAAGGGTCGGTGGAATTTGGACCTGCAGGGGAAGATACCGGCGCTGACGCTTTTCGGACAGGAGGGGACTCAATACCATCAGGTTGATCTACCCCGATTTGACATAGGCGACGTAGGCGGTGGGGGAATTCTGCACCGTGGGGTCCCTACCTTAAACATCGAAGGACACCTTGTCACAACTGTATTCGACCTGATTATGGCCAATTATGGAGTCGAACGTCCTGGACTCCCAGGCGACTGGCCAGCTTCATATCAAGATGATTCGATCCCCTACACACCGAAGTGGCAGGAGAAGCTAACCACAGTATCTTCTGAAAAAGTAATCCGAATTGCACGCGAGTTCGCTAGAAATGCCGAATTGTCTGGTGGGCGCTCCATGATAGCCATGGGAGCGGGTACCAACCACTGGTACCATTCGGACTTGACTTACCGAACTCTTTTATCTCTATTAATGCTTGGTGGTTGTCAAGGTATAAATGGAGGCGGTTGGGCGCATTATGTGGGTCAGGAAAAGGTACGTCCACTTACGGGATGGTTCACACTCGCTTTCGGCTACGACTGGGTAAGACCCACCAGACACATGGCAGCTACCCCATTTTGGTACCTATCCACCGACCAGTGGCGCTACGAGGGATCAAGGGCAGACAGTCTTTCAAGTCCACTCGGCGAAGGTAGATTCAGAGGGATGTCGATGGTCGACCTGAATGCCAAATCAGCAAGAATGGGTTGGCTACCATCTCACCCGACCTTCAATAGGAATCCGCTGGATATTGCCGATCAAGCCAGCCAAGCGCAGCTGGAAATAGGCGACTTTGTAGTGCAAGAGCTTAAGAACGGTAGGCTTCGCTTTGCAGCGGAAAGTCCTGACAGCCCGGAGAATTTCCCCAGAGTACTGACCGTGTGGCGATCCAACTTGCTTGGCTCCTCTGGCAAGGGACATGAGTACTTTCTCAAACACCTTTTAGGTGCGCAAAACGCTGTATTTGCCGACGAATGCCCAGAGGATCTGCGCCCTAAAGATGTGGATTGGTCAGCCCAGGCCCCACAAGGTAAACTAGATCTGCTGGTAAATCTTGACTTCAGAATGACATCTACCGGAATCTATTCCGATATCGTTCTTCCGGCTGCCACCTGGTACGAAAAGCACGATCTGTCTACTACTGATATGCATCCCTTCATACATTCATTTAACCCGGCTATACCTCCACCCTGGGAATGCAGAACCGATTTTGAGATTTTCAATAACCTCGCTGAGGAATTTTCCCGCTTGGCACAAACACATTTGGGAATCCGAAAGGACGTAGTTGCACTGCCGCTTTTGCACGACAGCCCAGACGAATGTGCCCAGCCGGGAGGGAGGGTACTCGACTGGAAAGAGGGAGAGTGTGAGCCAATTCCCGGGGTAACAATGCCCAGGCTGATTATGGTAGAGCGAGATTATCCTCATTTGAGCGATCAAATGGGGTCGGTAGGTCCGTTAGTTGACAAACTCGGCGCTACCACCAAAGGGGTTAACATTCCAATTGGGAACGAGACTCAATACTTATCTCTGCGCAACGGAGTCAAAAAGGAAGGGAAAGGCCAAGGACGTCCCGCTATAGATAGAGATGACCTGTTTGCGGAAGCCATTCTGGCCTATTCCGGAACAACGACCGGCCGACTTGCGGTAGCCGCATTTGAAGTTCTTGAACAGAGGACCGGAACAAAACTGGCCGACCTGGCCGCTGAAAGGTCAGGTGACCGAATCACATTTTCTGATACTGTTAGTCAACCACGATCTGTGATCTGCTCTCCGGAATGGTCGGGTTGTGAATCCGAAAGACGAAGATATTCGCCATTTACGATCAACGTAGAAAGGTTGAAGCCCTGGCATACCATCACCGGCAGACAACACTTTTTCCTGGACCATGAATGGATTTCTGAACTCGGTGAAATGATGCCTGTGTATAGACCGCCACTTGACCTGATCACCAGCTTTGGCGAAATCCGTAATTTTACGTATGGCGATAAACAGCTGGTTGCAAGGTATCTCACCCCGCATTCCAAATGGTCAATTCACTCTGAATACCAGGACAATCTGCATATGCTGAACCTTTTTAGAGGTGGGCCAATAATTTGGATGAACGACACCGACGCTGCAAAAATTGAAGTTGCTGACAATGACTGGATTGAAGCATACAACCGAAACGGGGTTACCGTTGCCCGTGCAGCAGTGACGCATAGAATACCAGCTGGAACCGTCCTAATGTATCATGCAGTCGATCGGCATTTGCAGATGCCGATATCTGAGCAATCCAAAATGCACGGTGGAACTGACAATTCCCTAACACGCACCACCATGAAACCAACCCACATGATTGGCGGATATGGGCAGCTCTCTTATGGTTTCAACTACTACGGCCCTACCGGCTCACAAAGGGACGAAATTGTAGTGGTAAGACGAAGATCACAGAAGGTGGAATTCTAATGAGGATCATGGCCCAGATGTCTATGGTTATGAATCTTGACAAATGTATTGGGTGCCATACTTGTTCGGTTACGTGTAAACAAACATGGACAAACCGTCCAGGTACCGAATACGTCTATTTCAACAATGTGGAAACCAAGCCAGGTCTGGGGTATCCGAGACAATACGAAGACCAGAACATCTGGAATGGAGGATGGGAGCTAGATCGGAAAGGTCGGCTTCGCCTGAAAGGCGGGAGTCGCCTTCGAAGGCTGCTATCGATATTTTACAATCCCGACCTGCCCACAATAGAGGATTACCACGATCCATTTACCTTTGACTATGCCAAACTGATTACTGCTCCACCTGGGACCAGTTCGCCTTCTGTTTCTGCCCGCTCTGCATTAACCGGTCGTGAAATGGTGCCAAATTGGGGAGTCAACTGGGAAGATGATCTTGCCGGCGCACCACAACGGGCCCTTGGGGATCCGAACATTGTAGCTATGTCGGAAAAGGTGAGACTCGATTTCGAGTCAGTGTTTATGTTCTACCTCCCCAGAATATGTGAACATTGCCTTAATCCCTCGTGCGTCGCGTCGTGTCCATCTGGAGCCATGTATAAAAGGGAGGAAGATGGCATCGTCTTGGTTGATCAAGATCGCTGCAGGGGGTGGAGATACTGCGTATCAGGATGTCCTTACAAGAAGGTCTATTTCAATCACAAAACCGGCAAAGCAGAAAAATGCACCCTTTGTTTTCCGCGAATTGAGATAGGGCTTCCGACAATTTGCTCAGAAACCTGTCCCGGGAGACTGCGATATCTAGGGCTAGTATTGTACGACGCCGACGCAGTAGCCAAAGCAGCTGCAACTTCTGATCCCCAGGATCTTTACGAGGCACAACTATCAACACTTTTGGACCCATCAGATCCTAAAGTCATTGAAGAGGCTGAAGCACAAGGAATACCGCATGACTGGATGATTGCGGCAAGAAGATCTCCCACCTATGCATTGATTGCAAAGTACAAGGTGGCATTGCCTCTTCACCCTGAATTTCGTACCATGCCAATGGTTTGGTATATACCACCACTTTCTCCGGTTGCAGAAGCAGCATCAGCATCTGGATATGACCCGGATGATCCAGACACCATTTTTGCCAGCATCGATACACTTCGCATTCCAATTCAATACCTGGCAAATTTACTTTCAGCTGGAAAAATTGAACCTGTACGCAGTTCACTCAGAAAGCTGGCATATGTAAGATCCATGATGAGGGAAAAACAACTCGGTGCCTACAGAGAATTCAAAATTGAATCAGACGACCTAACCATGGTCGAAGCGCAGGATCTCTTCCGACTACTTGCTGTTGCCCGCTACGAAGACAGGTATGTTATCCCTCAAGCTCACGAAGAAAATGCAGGAAGATTGCTGGCTCAGCATTCCCTGAGTGGATGTGCGTTGGAGGCACAAGACGACTCGTATGGACAGGGCCATGTCACAAGTCACTTCATGATCTCAAACCCGGCTAATTCAGAGTCTGGAGGAAAGCGGATAGATCCTGCAATCAGGGATGACAAGGGACGTCTGCATTTGAGGCTTCTCGAAGTATCTCCAGTCAATCAACTACAGGGTGGGTGCGGATTATGAAAAGTCGTCGCAATTCGATCACCTTTACGGTTACAGCCGCACTTTTGACCTACCCAGCCGAGGAGTTCGAGACCGAGCTAAAAGAAGCAGGACTCCTTTGTCAAGCAATTCCTAATAAAAAAGTCAGACTGTCGCTGCTAGGCACAATCGACTGGCTCGCTGGTTTGGGGAAGAATAATGCCCGAAGGATATATGTGGAAACTTTTGACTTCTCAAAAAAGCGCTCTCTTTATCTGACTTATTTCACCCATGGTGACACCAGAGAGCGGGGATCGGCACTTGCATCGCTCTCCGCACTTTACAAAGAGACTGGACTGGACCTAGCCGAAGATGAACTTCCAGATTTCCTCCCGGCGTTACTAGAATTTGCTTCGATATCGAAAAAGGGGGAAAGCGTACTGAATGGGTTTCGACCGGCATTAGAAATACTGAGTTCCGAACTTATAAAGATTTCGAGCCCTTATGCAAAGGTAGCTTCAGCCATCACACACCAGTTGGGACCAATTCCAAAGCACGATCGAATCAATATTGCCAAGATACAGATTAAAGGACCTCCAACAGAGCTGGTAGGACTGCAACCTTACACGGTTTCGGGACTCGATCCTGAAAGAGCTGGAACAAGATGAAAGGCGTCACCGCTCCAGAGCTGTTTTGGTGGGTAATTTTGCCTTATATAGCATTGGCTACTTTCGTAATCGGCCATATTTGGCGTTATCGTTATGACCAATTCGGATGGACTAGCCGTTCAACCCAGCTGCAGGAAAAGCGGCTTTTGAAATGGGGATCACCCTTATTTCACTATGCAACCTTCGCCGCGATCGGAGGTCATATAATTGGGATTCTTATCCCAGAAAGTTGGACTGCAGCAATCGGAATTCCGGAGAATATCTATCGTTGGTTTTCTGCAACTGCTGGTACTGCTGCAGCGATTGGAGTCATAATTGGAGTGATCATCCTTGCAAGCAGAAGGATGTTCGTCGCCAGAGTTAGAGCTACCACATCTCCAGTCGATTGGCTAGCTCTAATCCTTTTAGCAATAGTGATCATAATCGGGATTGTGGAGACTGTAGGAGTAAACCTTCTCGGCTCGGGTTACAATTACCGTCAAAGCGTATCTTTATGGTTTCGAGGATTGTTTGTCGGTAATCCCGATGTAAATGCAATTGCACATGCACCACTGCTTTATCAAATTCATGCTACTGCAGCTTGGGCTGTGATCATGGTTTGGCCTTTCAGCCGTTTGGTCCATGCCTGGAGCTATCCGGTATGGTACCTTTGGAGACCTTTCTTGGTATATCGAACCCGAAAGGCCCAAAGACCAAATGAACCAGGTACCAGTGGTAGAAGATGGCGTCGGATCGGGGTTAGATATTGACACGTCCACGGCTTAAAGTAATATTTACGTCCTGAGTGTAACATGACTGATGAAACTACGCGTGGCAACGAAAACAGCCAGAACTCTGTAGATAATCCTGTCCAAGTCCCACTTGAGCCACCTTCCACATTAGTTAAAAGGGCAATCGCAACTCTCGATCCCGGGTATTTCGCGATGGTAATGGGAAGTGGAATAGTCTCTGTAGCTGCGTCGCTGGTTGGCTTGACCTTCATCTCCACAATCGTCCTGATGGTCACAATTGTCGCTTTTGTGATTCTCTTGCTGGCGTATATATCAAGGATCATTTGGTTCAGGCAATACTTTATCCAAAGTTTACGAGAGCCCAATATCGCGATGGGCTATTTCACGCTGGTTGCCGGCTCTAACGTTTTGGGAGTAAGAATGCTGATGGCGGGTCAGCGGTTAATTACTTTAATACTCGCAATCTTCGCAGGCATAATTTGGCTCATACTTACCTACGGTCTTCCCTCTTTCATCGTTTCGGGAGCCAGGAGACCAATATTTCGCGAGATCAATGGGACCTGGCTGATTTGGGTAGTTGCAACTCAGTCCGTCGCTATAAGCGCCAGTGGCCTTGCACTGGCAGAAAAAAATGAAATCCTAGCAAAAGTACTTCCGATTATTGCAGTCTTCTGTTGGGGAGTCGGAGTAATGCTATATCTGATCTTGATCGTAATGATATTTTTCAGACTTTTGTTAGTTGAGGTTACACCAAAAGAGATGGGTCCCGCATACTGGATTGCCATGGGTGCAACCGCAATCAGTGCACGAGCAGCAGCAGGAATTCTGGTGTTGAAAGGTGCGTTTGCGACAGTAATTGTAAGCGACCTACGTCCTTTTCTAATAGGGTTGTCAGTCGTCCTGTGGGCTTTTGGTACCTGGTGGATCCCACTCTTGATTCTATTTGGGATATGGCGTTACATAGTCAAGAGGTACTCGAGTAGTTACGAGCCTCGACTTTGGAGCGTTGTATTCCCGCTTGGAATGTATGCTGTTGCCTCATTTACACTTGGGAAAGCTACAAAGCTGGACTTCATGGTGTCTATATCGCGAGTTTGGTTTTGGGTTGGAGCTACGGCATGGCTCTTGGTTCTAATCCTTATGGGCTATGCAGCTTGGAAACTCTTTACCAAAGAGCGCCGAAAGGCCCCGTCCTTTAGGGCGGGGATGGACAGGCGCTAACGGTGAAGCCGTTACATGTTTTATAACCCTGAACTGATGTAACACCCAGGAATTAAGA
>JAJZLS010000020.1 GCA_021803345.1 Actinomycetes bacterium | reverse complement strand
AATTTTAGTCCCACTCAGGAACAAACCCATGGACCTAGCGCATCCGGTGGTCGCGGCGTTCCGATAACAAAATCGCGTCGAAATCGATATCGATATGGATGGAACTAATTCCACCATTCAGTGCGACCACAACACATCTGAAGTTTTCAGTACCGTCACTTCCATGCTTAGGTAACGAGATAATAAGAGCGCTCTTTTTCAAGATAAGTCCTAGAGTCAATCCATAATCCAAAGCCTTTGACAGTTGGGTTTTAAAGATAGGACTTGATCATTGGCCCTATCTGTTTTATGAAGTGTCCGAGACACGCTTCGAGACACGCTAGGTTTGGGAACTGGGCCTGCCATTATACGAACGAATGTCCTAAAGTGCAGTTCAGATGTATTGTAGTAAACACACAAAAATCCCTAAAAATGGTGGTTTCTAAACTGGCAGTCAAGAGGTCGTGGGTTCGAGCCCCATCGCCTCCACCGTAAAAGAGCAGCTTGAAGGTATGTGTGCTATTTGAAGGTATGTTTTTTACCTGAAATTCTGGAGTCCCGGCAGATACTGACAGTAGTTTGACAGTAGTTGGGAAATTTTCATCCTATTTTTCGCTAACTTTTTTGCCATACATGTTTTCCATCGCGTCAGCAACAGATTCGCTATCACTGTCTGAAAGATGCGAATAAACGTCAAGGGTTACCGTGATTGAACTGTGACCAAGCGTTCGTGAGACGATTTGCATCGGAACACGATTACTCAGCAGCTGACTTGCTGCAGTATGCCTGAGTTCATGCACGCTCCACGCTCTACCGTCTTCGTGAGGCCCGATACCAGCTTTTTTGCATGCCGAGGCAAACCGCTTGTTGAGATTGTCAGGACGAATTGGTCCACCATTTGAATTTATGAAAATCAGCTCTGGTGATTTTCTACCATCCCTTGCAGCAGACTCAAGTTGCGTGCGTCTATGATCCTCTAAATCGGTTACTAGGAAGTCTGGTAGCTTCAGGCGCCGTCGGGATTTGTCGGTCTTCAGATCCCCTCTGACGACTTTTCCGCCTTCGAGCTTGAGCTGACTGGTTACGGTGATGGACTCACCGTCGTAGTCTTGCCAGCGAAGTCCAAGGGCCTCTCCCCTACGTAAGCCCGTAGTGATCATCAAAGCCCAAAGAGCACCTAGGTCAGAACCTCTCGTCGCTTCGATCAGTTGTCTAGCTTGGTCCTCGCTCATGGCGTTCTTTTCAGGCCTTGACCTCCCGCCGGCGGGGCTGGACTCCTTGACAACGTTCCTTGAAACGACGCCTTCCCGCATTGCCCATTGCAGTGCTTTGCCCAGCACCACCCGACTTAGACGAATTGTGTTAGCCGAGTAGGTTCTTGTTTTCCCAGATGGCAGAACGTAAGCAGTAGCTTCAAGATCCTTGAGCCATTTATCGACCCGAACTCGATCCAGATCCTTCACTCTTATATTTCCTATCCAAGGGATAACCTGATGTCTCGCAAGGCTTTCGTATTGCTCAAAAGTAGTTCGAGCCAGTCCCTCGCCACCTCCGATGTTCTGTACCCGGATGCTCGCCAGCCACTCGGTCATGAGTTCGCTTACCGTCGATTTACCCTTTACTAGGATACTTCCAAATTCCGTCTGCTTGAGTTCCTCAAGAGCCCGAATGGCAGCATCTGGAGGATTCTTAGTCCTTTTTTCAACTTTTATGTATTTCACGTTTTGCACTCGCTTGCCGTCTGGTCCAAGACGTGTGACCTGGGCAACCCAAGCTTTTCGGTTAGCTCGATAGAATAGCGAGCCTTCTTTAGGACTGCGCTGCTCTCTCTTTATTACAGCAGGGTTGGACTTCAGCAAACTTGCCTTGACGGCTTCACCGAGGGCCATCGATAAGACCGACCTAAGACTGGGATCTTCTCCACAAATCTTTTCAACGAGTTCCGGATTAATCTCTGAGATGTCGATAAACATCAAGGACTTCTTGAGAGATTCTACTGCGCGTTCATAGCGCTCCAGGGTTTTTGGTCCAACGACTCTTGATCCGAGCCACCGATCCAACCATTGTTCAGTATTCATGAGATGAGTTCAGCTCCTCAATCTGTAAGTCTAGGTAATAATTATTCTCTCAGATGGTGAAAACTGAGATGAGCATCCTACTTTGAAGGAAATACGATGCTTGGAAATAGTTCCCTTTGACAGGTTTTATCCTCGAGTTTTAGCACCTTAATTAGTTGGTAATGATTTTTATCGGCCAATCGCTTTTTCTCGAATGTCGCTACCAGCTGCCACCTGGCTATAGCTGGTAGTTCCGTTGACTGGGCGCTCTTATAACGGCTTTATCGGAAATGCCGCATCGGCTATACCACTATTAACTAACATCTCAAATGTCCAGGAATAGAACTGCTTGCCGTCGCATCGGGAGTATCTGGGTTCCCCTGGGTTATTCTTAGCCCAGGGAAAAAACTTTGCAGAATTCACAACCACCGCACTTCTCAGTACCCTATTTCCACTACGGTCGCAATCGACGTATCCCTGGACGAGATAAGTGGGAACAAGGATACCTGAACAGTTAGTGCCGTTATTCCATTTTTGTGATAAGTCCCTATATTGCGACACACTCATAGTCAAGGTATCCCAGGTCCCTATGGTCATCCGCATCCCAATACCGAATACTTTCTTACTGGGAGTTTGGATCAAATAATCAATCTTTGCACCTGCATCTAAAACATGGGAAAGTTGAGTACCTTCGCCTTCTACTTGAATGATCTCACTTCCAAGGAAAACTGTCCCCAGAACTGGATACATAAGTTTTGCATCACGTTGGGATTGTTGAGACCGTTCTTCAAAAGTGGTAGCTCTAAAGTTTAACAGCTTCGGGGTCCCACCAATTTGATATCGGGACTTTCCAAACTCCAGCGGAGCTACGATTTTCCCCAGATCTAACTGGTCTGTCAGCTCTGGCTCCCAGCCCGAACCAAATGGATAGATTTCGTTATCTTGACTAATACTGTTTGTGTTGCCATTACCATATTCCATGGTGAGACCTCCTAGTTAGGTCTTGCCCGGCCTCAAGGTGTTGGAGCACCTTGAGGCCACTTATATCTAAAACCAATGTATCCGGGAATCTGTTATTTTTGATTTTTGAACAAAAAAATATAAAAAATCTCAGAAAAGCAGAATTCATTGGGCAGGATGGCTACTCGGCAGCTGTTCGTTAGGGATTTCCTATGTATTGCGGGGTCGATATTCATACCGCCCAAATCCGGTTTCCTTGTTCCAATCAGTTTGTGTTGAATAAAATACAATATTTTTGTAGATACAATGTATCGTCATTAGATGAGTCTGCTATAGTGATAACAGGCTTTAGAGAAAGGGAATGCGATGCGTTCAGTCATAAAGAAATGGGGCAACAGCGCATCTATTCGCATTCCGTCGTCGATAATGGAAGCGGCACATCTTGATGTCGAGGACTCAGTGGAGATTATCGAAGAAGCTGGACGCATAGTAATAGATCCAGTGCGTAACCGAGAGTACGACCTTTCTCAGATGCTCAGCAATATAGTGCCGGAGAACATACACCACGAAGTCAACTTCGGGATAGCTACGGGTAAAGAACTCTTATAACCTTGCCGCGCTATATACCTGAAGCGGGCGATATTGTCTGGATTCAGTTCAATCCACAAGCTGGACATGAGCAATCTGGACACCGCCCGGCAGTGGTATTAAGCCCTTCTGCTTACAACTCAAAGGTCGGTTTGATGCTCTGCTGTCCGCTGACCACCCAAATTAAAGGCTATCCCTTCGAGGTAGTAATAGCTGGCAGTCCTGAAAGTGTGGCTCTAGCTGATCAGATCAAAAGTCTGGACTGGGTTGTTAGAAAGGCGAGATTCAAGGGGAAAGTATCTTCTGATGAACTCGCTGAAATAAGGGCCAAAGCTGCTGCACTTTTGGGTAAGTAACCCTAAGGCTTCCACAGAAAAGTTTCTTTTCGACCTTATAGCTTCACGCCTTCGTTGCAAGCTCATCACTTTCTAATCAGTTAGCCAAGTTTTTTCGAAAGATTCAAATAATGAATAACCAATCCCAAAACACAAAGACAACTTTCCTCGCGATCGGCGATGTGCATGGTCACTGGGACCAGGTAATCGATGCCATCAAATCGGCTACCGGTCTACTCGGTCATGTTCCTGATCTTGTTCTACAGGTCGGTGATGCAGAAGCATTGAGGAACGAAGAAGACCTTGCTACGGTCCACGTACCCAACAAGTATCGCTCAATGGGCCTGTTTTCAGCCCTCGAACCCGGGGATCTCGCGTGCCCGGTGTATTTCATTGGCGGGAACCATGAGCCGTATGAAATGCTCGACGCAGCAGAAGAGGCATCGCCCACCAAGTGGGGCGACAACGTCTATTACCTGGGCCGCTCTGGTGCTATGACCATTGGGGGTCTCAACATTGCCTGGCTCTCGGGCATTCAGCGAGGTGAAACGCTGACAATCAGGGGAACATCCAGGAAAGAACGGACCTATTACCTGGAAGCCGAGGTTGACTTCGCAAAGCGAAAAGGGCTGATGCTCGGCAACATTGACATCGTCGTTACCCATGACTGGCCCAGCGGTATTCGAGAAGGCCGTGGCACTGACCTAATCCGATCTATTACGGAAAAGCTGGAGCCGAAACTTCATGTCTGTGGTCATATGCATGCGTCGCATGAAGCAACGATTGGCAAAACTGCGGTTCATGCTCTCAATGCTGTTCCGGGAGCTGGTCACAGTGGAAATCCGTACGGGTGGTGGCGGCTGTACCGGAAAGAACATGGACAGATCAGAAATATCTATGTCGGCGGTTAGGAGACGGTTATGAAATGGGAGTATGACGAATCAAGAGACAGATTTCACGTCCCAAAGGATGCCGGTGAGTACACCGATGGCCTTATCGCGATCATGATGCGAATCCCTGACGGTTGGGGAAGGTGGATCAGCTGTGATCGAGGGTGGTATTCGATCATTATTGATGTGGACCAAAAGCTAGCCAAGCTTGATCCCAACTACACGGTGCATCAGGTGAAAGAAAAGTTCGGTGGCCTGCGGTATTACTTTGCGGCCACCAGCGGCGTTGATGAAGACACGGGGAAGAAAATGAACGAGATTGTGAGAAAGGCCGAAAAGTTGGCGGACAAAACCTGCGAGTGCTGTGGAAGTAATGAGAAAGTGGCGCTGCGGGACCATGGGTGGTGGAAAACCATGTGCGACCACTGCGACAGATTTACGAGTTCCAGTTAGGAAGTTGAGAAAAATGCTTGGCGCTATTCAAGGAATTAAAAAATTGAAATGGCAACTACAGTTCTTGGAAACTGAGTATCCCGAAGCGGTAAAGGCCGCTCTTATGGGTGTTGAGAAGTCAATAATTGATGATGTGTTCTTGGCCGATACAGCAACCCTTGTTGAGTTTTTGGACAACGTTGATGGCGAACTACCTTACCGTACTGATCCATTTACACACTCGATCTCGGAGCAGATCAGGGTACTTTCCAATTCGCTCAAAAACGAGGTCACAAGCGATGGCGGGTTTCAAAAGATCGCCGAGGCATGGTTTGGTAACGATGGAGTGGCTGGAGTTCGGCTATTTGACATGGCGGAGGCTCGCAAAGTAGCGACTTCGATTGCCGGCTCTGGAGCGATTGCAGAAAGATTGGCGGAATCAGGGCCTTGGCGTCGGACCGGATTCGATGACGGAATCCTGAATCGTCTTGAGCTACTAAAAGGAAAGACTCCGAATTTCTCAGAGGTAATCGACTGCATCATGGATGCTGTCACACTTGCTGTTCGATATAACAGACCTATCAGGATTACCCCGATTGTGATGGTTGGTGAAGCAGGTATCGGAAAGTCTTTTTTCACTGATCAGCTGTCGCAGGTCATGGGAGTTCCTCTGACGCGGATCGCTGTCGATAATCTGCAGATTGCGTCTGATCTGGCGGGTATGTCCTTTGCCTATGCCAAATCGAGTCCCGGCGCAGTATTCAGAGTATTGACTGAAGAGTCCCATATCAGTCCACTTGTCATCCTCGACGAGCTGGATAAGGTGCCATTGAACTGGGGATACGGGGATCCTTTGGGACCGCTCCACAACTTGCTTGAACCGGTATCTGCAAAAGTATTCAAAGACGGTTCTTTCCCTGTCCCAATCGAAGCTAGCCATGTCATTTGGATTGCAACTGCCAATAGCCTTGCCCCGATTCCATCGACGATTCTGAGCAGGTTTGAGGTGTATAAAGTGGGCAAACCAAGTACGGATCAATTTGACACAATTCTGAGCGAGATTTGCCGGGAACTAGAAAATCAATATCCGGGAGTATCAATCAAGGATGAGGTTAATAAAGTCCTACATGGCAAGACACCGAGAGAACAACGGCAACTCCTTCAGCGCGCTATTGCAAGGGCTATCCGGCTTGGTGATGACTGCGTTAGTGATTGGCATGTGAATGAAGTGATGGGTCATGGAAAGCCCAGAAGGAGACTTAGGGTGGTACGGGGGTCTGGATACCTGTTGATAATAGATAATCTGAATTCCTGATCTGACAGAAGATGTTACGATTTCTGCAAATCGAAAATCCGGCTGGCAACACCACCAATCCTGTCACTGCCTTTGCACACATGGGTGTTGAGTCCAACAGGAGAACCAAACACCCATGTGCAAAGGTGGTACAAGATGAGATAACTTTTGTTAATAATGTGGGGATATTCGACTAGATCGCCCTACACTATTTCGAACTCCACCCAAGCTATCCCCCTTACAAGAGGGCCTCAGGCTTAAGAAGTGATCGGGGTAATGATGACAAGGCCATTGGCGCCGTTGCCGCCGCGATAGCCGGCGCCGCTGACATTGGCGCCGCCGCCGCCGCCGCTACCAACGTCAACCCCGTTTCCACCGTTTCCAGAAGTGGAACCGTCGGTGTTCGCAAAGTAGTAATAGCCTCCACCGTTGCCGCCATTGCTACTAGTGCCATCAGCTCCGGCTTCGCCGGATGTTGTTGCCAAAAGCGTGACACTGCCAGTGCTACTTACACCTCCGCCGCTGCCTCCAAAACCGGCGGAACTGCCGGCGCCGCCTCCACCCGCGGTGACGGTGACACCGCTACAAGAGACACTCGATGCGACACCGTTGCTGTTGCTGCCGCCGCCAGCGCCTACCGACACCGAGCAGCTCGTGCCAGAGGAAGCTGGGATCAGCGCCCTAACAAGACCTCCAGAACCGCCCCCGCCACCGGCCTGGGCGCCGCCGACTCCGCCAGCGCCTCCACCGCCTCCACCCCAGGCCTCTACTTCAATCTCACTTACTCCATTTGGTATTGTGTAGGTGCCACTGGTGAGGCTGAAGACCTGCTCACCCGGACCAGCAGGTCCAGTAGGTCCAGCAGGTCCGGTTGCCCCAGTAGGTCCAGCGGGTCCAGTAGGTCCAGTAGGTCCAGCAGGTCCGGTTGCCCCAGTAGGTCCAGTAGGTCCCTGTGATCCATTAGCACCACCAGCAGCTAAGAGCTGCCATGGTGATCCTTGGGTTCCAGGGGTCACACCAGCAGCAACTGAATTGGTGGCAAACCAGGAACTTCCGCCATATGACACGACATCACTTGGCTGGTATGTGGAAGTAGATAGCCATTGACCCATCCACTGGGTGGGAAGCTGTTGAGTGGACGGCCCAACCGTTGTACCAGACTGAGCACCGACCGACGCACCTCCGACATAGGGAGTTGTAGAGGTGGTTCCACCTTTAGAACCATAGAAAGTAGCATCACCGAAGCTGAATACCCCTCCATCAGCTGCAAACAGCCAGTAGCCCTTACCATCAGGAGTTGATGCCATTGAAACAATCGGTTTATTGAGCTTATGACCAGAGAGGTCTCCATAAAATACAGCTCCACCGAATGCGGTTACCTTTCCAGAGGCTGTCACCAGCCAGTATCCTTGACCATTTGAGACTTGTGCTTGTAATGAATCGTAGGAAGTCTTTGAAAATCCCACCCTGGAATTCTGGCTGGCACCTAGTGAGCCTGGACCAGCTAGTGCTGCAAAGGCAGCGATAGCGACTACCCCTGAGATACCCGTAACCCAGGTACTCGGTTTCTTATTTCCGAAGTGCTTGCGTAGTGTGATCTTGGCGTTGATTCTTTTATTCATGACCATCCCCCTCCAGGTCGTTTGTGGTTTTGGTTACATAATTGTGACTTACCTATGTTCTAGATAAGTATTCCTGCAACATAGTTCATATTGAGATGAGGTTCAATGGCGGGTATTCAATCGCTCCGCCTCCGTAGGGATGTTCAATTCTCTGGTATGTCGCACAGAATAATTTACAAGGACAGAGCCCTGGTTTTGGTTCGGCATTGACGGCAACCTGTTATGGTAATGGGGCAATGCAGAATTTCAATTATTACGGAATACCGACTCAACCAATATGTAATGTTGTAAATGGGTTGGCGGCAATAACTACTTAATTTCACCAATACCATCTTGATTCGGAGTTTGTGGGGTGTCGATCGGTGGGATAGTGGATTTCAATTCCGTCAGAGCTTCATCGGATGCTGAATTTTTGCGACCAGTCCTGGAATCCTCCATATAGCCAAGTACGTCAGCAGGCCGACCTGACCTTATTTTGGCATTAGCCATGACTTTGTCCCGAACTGCCTTCTCAGCTTGCAACAGTGCCGCCTTTTGCTCGTCGTCACTCTCAACTATGGCCTTCCAGAAATGGGTTATATCGGCAGTCCCCACCGGGATTTCAGCGTACAAATGGAGCTGTTTTATGGGGCGCGTTATCACATTGTACGCCCAAGTGGAACTTTCCTTCCCTCTGAAACATCCATAGACTTGATCCCAACCTCTGCCCTGGGCAGAGTGTCCAGTTGATGCATAAGCCAGTTCCAAATGATCTGAGACATAATCAGAATCGAGGTCGACAGATTCTTTACCGCGTGTAAGCGTGACCGAGCCATTCTGATGCACCTTTACTAGCTGCCACTCCTTGCCGTTATATACCCCTAGTTGCTTCATTGGGTACCTGGTTCGCACTTGATCGCCGACCCCGCGCGTATTGACCATGAGAAGTAAGATCAGCAGTCTTTCTTCCCTTCTCAATTGCATAGCCCCATCGCACTGTCTGGATTCGACTCGCTAGATCGTTTACGTCCTCGTTGAGATATGCAATAGCAACAGCGGAAGGAGGCTTTTTGGCTTTCCACTTCTCACCCAGCTCCCTTGCGATAACGTCAAAATGGTCCTCTAAGGTTTTTGCTGTAGCAACTGATAACTCAGCCTCAGTAACTTTGTTATCTACTGCATCAAATACCTTGAGAAACCCTTCAATGTCTCCGACGCGAGCCCAAATCCAGGTCGCTCATGACAAACTGCATGTAGAGAGCGAGCCAAATCAAGTTTGGGGACTAATATTTTTGCTAGTAACCTCCTGTAAATTTCTGAGATTACTACCAAGCTGGTCAATACCGCGTCCGTACGTGATTCAATAACAGCGGCTTTGATCACCGAGGTAGAACCCAGCTGGGCCTTAGTTGAAACATTATAGATTCCAACGTGCGCAAGCGCCTTCTATAGATGATACCTTTCCCCTGATCCGGCCTCTTTCGTGATAAGCGGAGCTCTCGCCAACTGGCGTGGAGTTAATGGACCCTGTTTAGCGATGATTTGGCCACCTAAACGAGCAAGTAAGGAACCAGATCCGGCCTTTCAGATTTTCTCAGATTCACATTGTGTAAGACAACTTTTTGATTTATATTTAATTCTCACATTTATTAAAGTGACGGTTCCCATTGTCCAGGGAACAACATAAGAGGAGGTCAGCTGTTTATGATTTACCCTCGCAAAATGTTAGTAACGATTGCACTAGGTGGGGTAGTAGCAGCCCTTTTTCCCCTAGCTTTTAGTTCCGCAGCTGCAGCTTCTACAATTCCGTCGTCAGGCTTTCCGCCGCCAGAGAGCGCCCTTACGTTCTTAGCCCCGTTGACTAATACGGGAATCTCCTCTGGAAACTTGGATAGCTCCTTGGATTCGGATATTACTGTACTGGTCGTGAACTCTGCTACATCCCAGACGGTAGAGTCGTTCAGCTACAGCGGCGCTGGCCCAGCACGCCTTCAGGTGTCTGGTGGCGGTATGTACCACGTTAACTGGAAAGTCACCCGAGCTGAGACTCTAGGTTCAGACGCAATAATAATTGAGGAAAACGGACTGAATTCAGCAGGTGTAAACCTTCCTCCAATAATATTAGGGACTCTTCAGACGGCTCCGCATCAGCCTAGAACTATTCCTATCAATTTTTCAATACAGAACAATCCGGTGATTCGTGCACGACAAATGCGACTTCAGGAAGATTCGTCTGTTCAGGTGGCAAATCAGCTAAAAACCGAGTTTGGACTGAACGCTTCAACCTCTGCCGAACTGCTTGAGCAAGAGCAGTATGATGCCGTTCAGACAGCTCAGGCGCTTCAGAGCGTGTACAACCTGACGCCGCTGGAGACGGCAAGTGTGCTCCAGCAGGTACAATACACTGTTGACGAGGTCGCAGGTGCGCTTCAGAGCGTGTACAACCTGACGCCGCTGGAGACGGCAAGTGTGCTCCAGCAGGTACAATACACTGTTGACGAGGTCGCAGGTGCGCTTCAGAGCGTATACCAGCAATCGGCAAACCAGGTTGCAAGCATCCTGCAGGGCCTGAACTACTCAGCAAACCAGATCGCAGGTGCGCTTCAGAGCGTGTACAACCTGACGCCGCTGGAGACGGCAAGTGTG
>JAJZLS010000001.1 GCA_021803345.1 Actinomycetes bacterium | reverse complement strand
GACCGAGAAAAACACTACCAAGAGCTGAAAGAGGTATTTTCAGATCCAGATGCAGTGGTCCTCTGTGAAGACGAAATGGTCCTCACAGAGGTGACAACCACACGAAAGGTCTGGATACCAAAAGGGTCCACCCCGGCAGTGATCGAGACCAATGGGACTAAAAAGGCCAAGAGCATCTATGGGTTTTTGAACCTGAAGACCGGAGAGGAACATGCCTTTGTATCAGAGAAGCAGACTGAGGCTCAAACAGCAGAGATTCTCGCTGAGATCTCAAAGCTCTATCCCAGAAAGAAGATACTGCTCATATGAGATGGGCGGGATGGCACCGTGGAAGCGTTGCCCAGCAGGCCATTAGCGAGCACGACATCTCACAGATCTCTTCTCCCCCTATTCCCCGGACCTCAACCCCCGGGAACACGTCTAAGAAGGGGCGTTCAGAGGTCACTCATAACCGTTTCATTTCCAAGATTGAAACCGTGGCCAAAGAACTCGTCGACTACCTAAACGCAACCAGGTTCATCTACTCCCTACTCAGCCTGAGGAGCATTTGAGAGTGCGAGATGTATAAGTCATAAATCAGTTCTTGAGTTTTATTGATAGGGTTAATCTGACTAAGTTATAGCACTGGCTGTAATTTTGAGTCTCTGTAAATTTGAAGGGGCTTGATTGTAAAGTTTCCCAGCAGTGATATACCTGCTATGGCAAATAGTAGGCCCGATAAGGCTAGCAATTGGGGTGTTCTAGTTGAAAATCCTAGGACAATAGCAATCAGACCCATGTTGATGAGAATGAACACGACAACGGCAAAGATTTGACTATAAAAATCGGCGAATAGTAATTGCCCTCCAGTAGAGTTTTTGGTGATCCGATGATTGCGATAAGTTGACCAAAGGATAAACGGGATCACTTTGTGAACATGTGCTACGTAGGCCACTAAAACCCATCCAGTGAAGCAAGCTATTGACGCGGCAGCCAGACCAGTCGATAGACGGTAATTTGAGTCAATCTTAAGTTCGCTAAAAACCGCTAGTACCGTTCCTATGCCAAGCCAGAAGGAGGCTGTCACTACTTGAATTAGATATAGGTCGATCTTTCTCTTCCGGTTTCTGAGGTGGAGTTCCTGCGATCTTAGATGGAATGCTAGCCCCGCTCCAGCAAGTACTGCGCCGAAAAATGCGACCAGGTGAACTGACAAAAGAAGTCCCGCCGACAAGAGTATAACGCCTGCCGGAGTCACGGTTACCGAAATCAACCCAGCGTTGTTTTTCTTGGGAAGGTGTGCCAGGAAGAACATTGGCCAGAGCCTTCCAGACACGCTGATATACGCGAGCCCTAGCCAAGCAAAGATTCCAATAATCGCATGCGCAAGCACCGTATGCCCACTTAAAGTGAACCAGTTTCCTGAGCGGTCTCCAACGTAAACTAGCCCGAAGCAGCCAGTTGCAATGAGTCCAGCAAGTGCCAAGCGCAATCCAATTACAGGAGCACCTTTTCCTCTGACTGAAAGGGAATTCCATAAATTAAATGTCAACAGCACGACTGAAATGCCTGTAAATACTCCACCGGCAATTACGAAGGTTTCATTACCAGAAGCAAAGCCAATTGGGAGGAGCCACGACCCTAACAACCAGGTGATGAACGTGAGCCTTGCAATTAGAATTGATTTGAGTTTTCTTCCAGTTACAACCGGTGTGAACTGATGCAATGCGCCAATGATACCCATGGAAAGCGTGGCGAGCATTGCCAGATGCGCCGCAGCAACCGTTGGATCAGACGTCGGATCAGCAACAGCTTGCGAGCTGGCCCTCCATAGTTCGATTCCAAATGCAATCAAGCCAAGAAACGAAGCGGCAAAATATGGCAACGTTACAGATGGTGGTGGGGTGTTTTGTGTTGCTAATGGATTTCCGGCTATCGTTTTTGAAGCAAATGAACGCCGCTCTGATGTCATAAGTTACCTCGATGCTTAGTAATTGGAATTCTTGTCTAGCTGACCTTTTTACTTACCTCTTAATAGTATCTCTAGTCTATACTAGAAATAATTCAGTGCTAAATAGCGAACTCTAAGGAAGGTGGTTGAGATGGCAATTGTTGATGCGAGGCCTATCATCAAGGCTGGTGACGAACCGTTCGATACGATTATGCAGGCCGTAACTGCGCTTGGAGATAACGAGGAGCTTGTTGTACTGGCTCCTTTTGAACCGGTACCACTTGAGGGTGTGCTCTCATCTCAAGGTTTTACTTATGAAGTGGTAGATATTGGAGATGGAGACTGGAAGGTGACCTTTAGGAGGTAGTTTTTCGTGACTGACAACAACGTGACAATTAAAGGCGGCGATTCCGGGTTAGAGTCTGCGAGACTTGTCGAGCTTGCTTGGAAAGCGCTCAGCGAAGTGTATGACCCAGAATTGTACATAGATGTGGTTAGTTTAGGACTTGTATATGGTGTGAAATTTGACGGAGATAAAATCAAGGTCGATATGACGCTAACCACTCAAGGATGCCCAGCGGCAGAGTTACTACCAATAATTGCTGAGAACGCTATAGTGGAGGCCTTAGATGGACAGGTGCCCGTTGCCATAAATATCGTGTGGGACCCACCTTGGGATCCGAGTTTCATGAAACCTACCCAAGTTGATTGAACCCCCTTAAGCATTATCTCTGGTAGATAACTTTTGCAGATACCAGCTGAGTCCGTACTTATCGAAGGGCGTGCAGCGAATTCAGTGCTATATGTGCATGCCTACTTCAGCTCGAACGTGGCTTTTTGGCTAGGAACTTCGAAGTTGAAGTTAAACATACAGTTGAGAAGAAAGTTTCAACGCGGTTTTTAGAAGGTTATCCTCCCGTCTTCGGCGAATAGGTGTTCAAAATAATTGAGGACGACTTACACTGGTAGCTTCCAATATCGTCTTGAATTCTGTGCTGTACAGCGGTGGTATCAGATGGGTTTTCTTTTGGTTGCCAATAAGCGCACTGTTTCTTTTAGAAATATTGGAAAGCGCCTACTGGTAGGTAAAACCGTACGGTTTTACCTTGTGTTCCAAGATTCGCATGACACAGAGCGAAACCATGCACAAAATTACGTGCGCTTCGATTCTCTTTAATCTCTGGTGAAAAGCGGGGCGGATCTTGAGATCGAATTTAGTCATGCGAAATGATTGTTCGACCGTCGGCAGTTAGTTGTAATGGGAGATGACTTCATCGTTGGTCAAGCTCTCATTATTGGTCAGATATCCTTTCAGTCCATCGAAAAGACCGGCTCTTTCTACCGCTTGGTAATCAAGGGCTGGTTTACCCTTTACTGAGAACTGCAAGAACTTATGCTTTCTGACCGCCTTGTTTTGCAAGATGAGTTTTTCAAGTCGCAAAACTGGAGCCTGCCTGCGCCTAGCATCGGCGTTGGCTCTTTTTTGCGAGTATGAAACAATCAGTCTCAAATCTTTTTATTCAACTTCACAAATGGGCTGACGGGTAAAGGATCTTCTGTGTCACCGCAGAGTCCATGGATCTGATCCTGGCAGAGATGATGAAGCTCATTCCCAGTTCTTTGATGAGTGAGATATTTGATGAACTGAGCATGCCGGCATCTGCTACAACCGTGATTGAATCAGTACCGATCTGTTTTCTCGAAAATTCAACTCCATCGACTAAAGTCTTGCCTTCGTAGGTGTGGCCTGGATAGATCCGATATGAGAGCGGCATTCCAAGTTCATTGACACATAGCCCAAGTACAACCTGGGGAAGATCGGACCGGTGATCTTTGGAATAACCCCTCCGTCGAAGACCAGGCCACAAGTACTGATCTTCGTCATCGTGGTCAATTTCGAAATACAAAGTCGCCACATCATAGAGTAAATAACTCGTTGCACCGCGCTATGAGCTTGAGACAGCTTCTCTTAGGGAGTATTGAATCTCACTCTTATGCTTATGGATGGTATCTAGAAACCGATAAATCTGATCCAGGCTGTATGTTGAACCAAGGGCATCAGAGAGCCAGGAAGCGGTATCTCTCTTAGAGGCCCGATGCATGATTCTGGCAATAGTCAACAGGCGTAGAAGTGGAGTAAGTCTTCCGACCGAAACCCCTAAAGAATCGAATATATCTCCGAAAACAAGCTCTGCCCCATGATGAAACGTTCCAAGTGAGAAAAGACCTCCGAGCGAGTTCTGCCCCAGGTCAAGACGAAGTTGATTAGGGCTAGACAATCTGGAACGATCGGTCTGGGCAATTCTTTTCAGGATTTCAAGCTCCTCATCGTTTCGAGCAGTTCCGATGCGCTTTATAAGTCTGGTCGTATAGCGCCCGTTGACCTTTTCTCGCACTACGATTCTTACTCGCTTTGCACCTTTGTAGATAGAGATGTCGAGGTGCACATCAGAAATCCTATAGGTGTACAAAACAAACACCTAATATCGACAGCTATAAAGCTACAACCAGCTACTTCATAACCTATGACTTACCAAAAAAGTCGGATTTAGCAAAAATCGCCGAAAACGGGAGGGCAAAAAAGCTCAATCTGGCCAAAAGTCGCTGGAAATATAAAGATTCCGTTGCAGATTGTCTACGGTGCCAGAGATCGGCTATTCCCAGCCACCCAAGCTATTCGACTAAGCAAAGAAGCTCCCGGACTCAGCGAAATACTCTTATTCGAAGATGGCAATCATGGATGCGCCAACATCATTTATAAACACAGAAACCGATCAGCTGATTGGATAGCCGAGATCCTAACCTCCTGGCAATCATCCAGTAGATAGTTGCGCAGGCCATCATCTCCACTCCCAAAAGTCACCCGATGCCGTATGCTATTCCCATTCCAGTTATCCACTCAGGCACGCTTTCATATGAAGTGAAAACTGCAGGGCCATAGCCACATGCAGCCCAAGATGACCCCCAGACTCTGATCTCGTTGGCACCGCCTCCACGTTTGCTGATCTCGCCCTGGGTCAGATTGCTGAACCACTCCGAGTTCCCTTGCTTCATCTGCTCCAGTAGTTCACAATCCCATTTAGGGTCAATCCATCTGACAGCGTCAGCGAGCGACACTTTTCGCTGCTCAGGGGTGAATTTCCTCTCACCCGGAACAGGTTCGGGAAACGGCGGATTATGGCTGAGCCCACCAGTGCCGATGAAAAGAACAGAACCCTCAAAATCAGACAAAAAGCTTCCTATAGCTTCACCAAATATCAAGGATCGCCGCAAAGGAGACAGAGGAAACCCGATTATATTCATAACAAACGCCATCAGTGGTACCTCAGAAGGTTCATCGAAAAGGTCCCTCAGGGTTAACGTCAATCCATGATCAATTTCGACATTCTCGGCTGCAGCGATATCTATGTCGTTCCGTGACAAGTAATCGCAAACGCGCACGGCCAAGTCAACGTCAATATTGAAGCCAAATTTCGGGACTGAAAATTCCTCCAGACTTGTCGCGGAGATGATGGTAGTAAACGGAGGTCTTATGCGCTCAAACATATTCAGATGATCTGGGGCAAACATAACCACCAGTTCCGGTGAATAATCTTCAATAAACTGTTTTACTGCCAGAAGATTCTTTCGAAACTCCGCCCCAAAGTTGGCCAGCGCCGGCAACGTCATTAAAGGACTGTGGGACACGCATACAAATGCCCGTGGATATTTATTCTTCATGACTCTCTACTTTCACACCTCTCATTCTGAGAATTGTGGCCAAAAATCTCTAACTGAGGTTACGCCATTATTTCGATTCTTTCGTGTATTGCCTATGCAGTTGTGCAAGTAAAACCCCGGATTGACGAGCACCCTCGGCGTAGTCCTCGGGACAGCTAATATACGGTGGCCTGCAAGGGCCGGCATTAATATAACCAGCCTCGTTGATTCGAATCTTTTCCAGTTGGACGTTGTACTGGGAAAACAAGGCAAAGCTTCCCTTTGGGAAAAAGGTCTTTGACGCTGCCGCAAGCTCTCGGCTGATTCTATGGGCACCTGCTTCATCGCCAGCCTTTATCATCTTCGCCAGCTGAACTATAGCATTGGGTCCGCACGATGCACTCCCACTCCAACAGGCAACCACCTGATCGGGGGCCCACCTCCATGCATAATACCAATCCCGCTCTACCGGAAGTAAGCGCATCCGTTCATTAACTGCCTCCAAATCAGAAATAAATCCGCCTGCAAGGCCAGGATATTTTGCTGCCACTATTTGAGGAATCGCAGCAAGCTTTGAGTAAACCCTTGGGCTGATTTTCCCTTTGAATGCTTCAGGATTGTCGTAGACAATGATCGCCAGTTCGGGAACGGCCTCTACGACGGATTTGTAATAGCGAACGATGTCGTCATCGTCACAAGGACTCCACATCGGCCTGCCAAGGAGCAATCCGCTAACGCCCAAGTCTCTGAGTCTCCTTGCGCGGGCGATAGTTTCCCGGGTATTTAGAGAAGTAGCACCGACAAATACTGGCACCCTTCCTTTAGAAGCCTCAACCACAGTGTACGCGAAACCTTCAAGTTCTTCAATCAGTAGCGAAGCTCCCTCGCCGAAGGTTCCAGTGGTCAAAACAGCGTTCACGCCGTCTGTGATGAGTTTTTCCACCGCGAGGCGGGTTTCATCATAATCTATGGTATCCACTAAACCCGGGTTCGACGCCTCAGGCACCGCCGGTGTGGGCATAATAGCAAAAACGCCATTTACGTCATCAACTGTAATTTGCAATGCGGTCGCCTCGTAATCTATAAAAACCAGGATCACTCAATCAAGCAACATGGTCATATTCTCTCTACAGGGTGCTGAGCCGCACCCGTGACAACAAGCTCGGCAGGTAGGCCTTCTGCGTGTGGGACTAAATAATAACGTATTAAATACTAGAATAAGGTGATTAAATTGGGGGTCCCAAGGACCACCTGATCCAGGTAGACATCCCTGGATGCAATTTTCAAGTCCCCTTGCACCCTCCTTAGAATGTCCTTTCGTTTTCCAGTCAACTGATCACTGACACAAATACTGCCCCGATTTCTAACGAAGTTAAGAGCACTAGTCACCAGATACTCTGAGCTATCAGCTCCGGGTTGGACCAGAATATTTGACACAAAATGCCTGGTGCGAGAAGGTGGATCGTCAGCCCAAGCTGACTTGGTACCTAGTCGTGCAACCCGGGATGTCAATGTGACAAGATTATCTTCAAAATACGAAGAGGGCTCCTCAATGTCGGACCCATCTGCTTTTTCTTTGGTGACCCGAACCGGCATACGGTACTGCACATCCTCGGTAAGCAGGCCCAACCATTCCTCAAATCGCCGGTCATCAAGCAGTTCAGCTTCAAAATAGAGAAACTGACATATTTCTAAATAGGTTTCGATTTGGATTCTCCCGGAATCAGTAATCGTCAAAATAGTCTCCTAGCACTACCTACAGTTTTCTGTAGCTATCTCATCGTCAGTCTTTGGCTATACATTCATGCCACTTCTCATAGAAAGCCCTCTGCACTGCTTCCAGGTAACAGGTCGGATATGCAATGCCGGGACCGGGCCAATTTGGATCTGGTTCAACAGAATCCAGACCCATAACATAATTCATAACGTTGTTATAGCTCAAAGTCTTGTCTCTGGCCATAAGGCCTTTGCTTGCACTTGTGATGCGCGACCAGATTTCTGCATCATCTTGTTCGAGTACGCCAGATGGCCCAAAAGTATTGACATAGCGCTTATACGACTCCTGAACAAACTCCTCAGGCGCCTCGACATCGGCTAAAAACCAGGACCAAATCTCCATTTTCCCAGGTCCCAATGGCCTCCACTGACGAAGTGTTAAGAAGTTAGTCAGGTGAGCATGACCTCCAGTTCCGTGCATCGGGCTAAGAAATGACAAATTCGGAAAACATGTCCCATCGATTACTGCAGTATTTCGAAATACCTCCAACTGACCCTCAGTAAGATTCCTCTCGAACATTGGCCACATAACCTCGGGCAATCCCTGGAATGGAGGCACTTTGGGTGCAACCGGCGATGGCGTAATCACGTTAAGACCATGTCCATTATCGAGAACAACCTGATGCCCATAGCTGGCGAACATCGGGTCCTTGGGAGCTATACCCAGCTCAACCGTTGAGCGGTGAGTCATGGCAGTGTGATAGGCATCCCCACCGAAATTGTCGGAACCAATCTTCCAGTTCGCCTCCACCACCCACCGGAAAGGCACCCCCTTGACCTGCATCTTCTTATCGCTTCTGCCGAGAAGGATATCAAAGTACCATTTCAGATTCCCAAGGTATTCATCAAGAGGGACAACATTCTCGTTCAAACTCGCGAAGATCAGGCCATGATATGTTTCAAGCCTGGGCAATTTCCGGAGTTTCCATTCGGATCGATCCATCTCAGTGCCGTAGATTTTATCCCCTGCAATGATGCCGTTAAGTTTGCCTTCTAAAGAGTACGTCCATCCATGGTAAGGGCATATGAAGTTGGCTTTATTGCCAAAATCAGCGCTGCAAAGCATAGTGCCCCTATGGGTGCAACTATTCAAAAAAGCATTTATCTTCCTGTCGTTTCCCCGCGATACAATAACCGGATCATTTACATACCAGCGACTCACATAGTCCCCAGGATTTGGTATTTCCGATTCATGGCCAAGGAAGTACCAATTACTGGCAAATACCCGTTGGACTTCTAATTCATAGATACCAGGATCAGTTAAAATCCATTGAGGAACTCTGCCTATAGACAAATTCTCATGGAGTTGGAAGCTTAAATCAGACTCCAAATCAGCCATCGTATCTCCCCCCACTAATTCCCAAATCGGATGACATTGTACATTACAGCCTTTTCATTATCCATCTTCAGCATTTGAATCAAATAGCTCACTCAACTTCGTTCCACCTGAAACCGCATTCAGACCCCGAACACCTAGTCCCCCGTCGCTCCTAATAATTTCGCCTGTCATAGTGCTGGAATTCTCCCTAGACGCCAACAGCAGGTAAGCACCGGTGTGATCTACGGCTGAAGGGAAAATGGCAAGCGGCTTTGAACCCGTGATCCTCTCATCCCAGGAAGTGCCTGGGTCAAAGAAGGGAGCTGCATCCTGGCCGAACGCCTTCGGTCCTCTAAGGTTTGTAACCGTGCCCGATGGGGCCACACCATTAACTCTTACCACCGGAGCAAGTTCAAAAGCCAGCTCCCGGATCAAGCCCACCACCGCGTGTTTCGAAGCGGTATAGATCGGTCCGCCTCCACCGGTATAAAATCCGGAGTTGGACACAGTAAAAATCATCGATCCTCTGGATCTGACCAAATGAGGCAATGCCGCCTTTGCGCCCAAGAGATAGCCCTTGACGTTTATTGAAAATACCTCATCAAAGGCTTGATCCATTCGATCTTCGGGCAGGTCAACCAGAGTCACTGAACCATCGTAGATTCCGGCATTTCCCACAAAGATGTCAAGCCTGCCAAAATGACTAACGGTCTCGTCCACGCAAGCTAAGTTATCTTTGTACGATGAAACATCACCTCGCACAGAAAGTACATTCTCCCGTACTTTGCCATTACCTGAAACAGCCAAATCAAAAATACATACCTTGGCGCCCTCACTGATAAATCGATCGACTATCGCCTTTCCGATACCGCCAGATCCCCCAGTGACAATTGCCACCTGCCCCTCGAGCCAGCCTTTTCTCCCTTCATCTGAAAGATTTATCATATGCTCGTTCACGCGGCACCCTTCTCAGAGATCGTGGACCGAACCTCAAAGTTGTAATTTTCAATGCAACGGTGTCCCCTGCCTGGCCCATGAGTCGTTACAGGTTGATCAAAGCCTCGAGTCCTGGTATCAGAGTGACTCTCCTCAGCCTGCCACCTCGAAGACCGTATCCGAGCGGCCTGCAAAGTAATAATCGGGAATGCCTGAGCGGGTTTCATCCTAAGGCCTGGATTAAAAACCGTCGCTCAGTGTCCATGACCAGAAGGAAGTTCATTAACTTTCTCCCTCAGCTCCGCATAGTTTAGAAATCCTGCAGACACCCGATAGTTGAGCCCAAGAAATTCAAGAAGCTTGGAATTCTCTATTAGCAGCATTTGCACAGGCTCGGTATCACTCGCATTGTAGTGGCGGTGCCAAACCATTGGAGGTACCGATATAAAGTCGCCCTGGCCCCATTGGTACGATTCTTCGCCCAACTCGCTATAGCCATTTCCAGAGATTATGAAATGGACTGCCTCATGGTGATGTTGCTGCATATCTGAAGTTCCTCCGGGAGCAATCTCTTGGAGGAAAAGTTCAAATGTCCTTATCGGAATCCCAAGAACTGGGCCCATCAGAGATGGGTTACCCTCCGGTCTATACCACTGTACGTCCTCTTTATGAAGGACCAAATTTTCCCATTGTTCAGCCCGTGGCAGTGGAGACCGTTGCTTGTTTATCGTTCTACGAAATTCTTCGAGTTGTTCTGAGTTACTCAATTTCTACTCCTAGCGTATGGTAATTCGCAGCCCGTGTTTATCTGAGAATCAGCGAATCGGGACATCTTTGGCCCGGTTGCTCACTTGACCTCCTCCCTCTTTTACGGAAGGTGATTCCTGAGAACCAGTTATGCTCATGCCACTAGCCCTTCAGGTGGTTGACGCTTCACTGGGCCGCTGTGCTCAGCCCTAATGGGCTTTTGCTGCAGTGTCCATCTGCGTCCTGTGACCCCCCAAAGGGGACCCAGTCCTGTGGTGAGAATGTTCTTTGCTGTGTTGATATCTGCATTAGCGGTATGTCCACAGACGATGCAGCTAAAGACCGCTTGGCTCTTACGGTTGTCTTTCGCTACTTCTTCGCACTGGGGACAGGTTTGGGATGTGAACTTAGGATTTATGGGTATAACAAGTACAGGAGAAGTTGCACTAG
>JAJZLS010000031.1 GCA_021803345.1 Actinomycetes bacterium | reverse complement strand
AAGTAGTAGGACTGGACATGGGAATAGCCTCAAGTGTCACTACTTCAGATGGTACACACCTGAGAATGCCAAAGCTACTAAGTCCTGGTGAGTCACAGCGAAAGAGACGGTTACAGAGAAAGCTCTCAAGACAGAAGAAAGGTTCTAACCGTAGGGCTAGAACCAAGCTCCAGATAGCTAAGCTCTCCGCCAGAGAATCCGGTAGGCGCAGGGACTGGGTAGAAAAGACTACTACTGATCTTGTCCGTAGTTACGACCTGATAGCCATCGAGGATCTGAAGGTCAAGAACATGTCCCGTTCCGCTAAGGGAACTAAGGAAAAACCAGGTAAGAACGTAGCCCAGAAGAGAGGACTTAATAGATCTATACAATCCCAAGCCTGGGCACTATTCAGAAAGAGACTGGAGGACAAGGCAGTTAATGCCAGTTCTTCTGTACTTGTTGTACCAATAAACCCACAGTTCACTTCCCAAACCTGTCCGCAGTGCGAACGTGCAGCTAAGAAGAACCGCAAGAGTCAAGCGGTCTTTATCTGTATCAACTGTGGGTACGAAGCTAATGCGGATATTAACGCAGCACAGAACATTCTTGCCGCAGGACTTGCGGTCACAGGACGCAGAGGGACACTGCAGCAAAAGCCTGTTAGGGCTGAGCACAGCGGCCCAGCGAAGCGTCAACTCTCTGAAGGGCTGGTGGCGTGAGCTGCTGGTTCTTCAGGAATCCTCTCCCTCTAGGGAGAGGGGAGGTCAATAGCTGCTAAAATGCTAGATAGGTTCCGGGCACCATTAATTGAGGATTCGTTTCAACTGTGAGATCGTATCTGAAATTATATTTGTCTAATCGACAGAATGGAGGAACTATGTCGCTCAAAGACAAAGCATCAAATAAAGTTCAGTCCGCCAAAGGTAAAGCTAAAGAGGTAGTGGGTAAGGCCTCAAATGACAGATCTTTGGAGAGGAAAGGCCAATCCGACCAGATTAAGGCCTCAGTCAAGGACGCTGCTGAGAAAGTCAAAGATGCGGTAAGCGAGATTAGGAAATCCGCCAAAGAGAAATAGTTGGTCTCGTGGGTAACCTATCTGACACGGCACTGATAGTGATAGATGTGCAAAAAGGGTTCGATGAAGCCGAATTTTTGGGAGTGAGAAATAATAGTTCGTGCGAAAGCAATATCGCCACTCTGATCGCAAAGTGGCGATATCCAGTCGTAGTTGTCATGCACGACTCAAAGATTCCTGGTTCACCTCTGTTCCCTAATTCTCTTGGTAATTCTTTTAAAGATGTTATTGACGGAACGCCTTATGTTTTGATTTCAAAATCGGTCAACTCTGCTTTTTTGGGAACACCGAACCATTGGGACTTAAAGAGCGCAAAATAGGTAGCGTGGCTATTTGTGGTATAACAACAAATCACTGTTGTTATACCACCGCCAGGTTTGCTGGAAACTTAGGCTATGAGACTTATTTTATCATCGATGCCGCCTATACGTTTGACCGGAAAGGTCTCGACCGCACGATCCTCGCTGCTGACGAATTGTCTAAGGTGACAGCTGCTAACTTGCAGGATGAGTTTGCTGAAGTGATTACTACCGATGCATTGGTCAAGGCTATTATTCGTTAGCTGGTGGCTATGACATAAATGCAGCCTTTATCAAGAGCAATCGAGAAGTGGCTGGTATTGGCTGGTAATATCAGTGGATCGCCCGATTCGCATATCTCCCTTACATCTCCGAAAGCAAGTTCTATCGCTCCATTCACAACGAGCTATATTTCGCCGGTATGGTGTAGGTGCTTGTCATGTACGCGGTGGGGAGTATCACGTTGGACTTCCACTGAGTCTGTTTCCGGTAAAAGTGAATAGATAGCGGCTTCACGACTGATAGGCATTCCTTTAACCACCTGGGGTTGCGTCATTAATTGCTCCTTTCGTGAGCTAAGAGGGTCATATTTTATGAGGCATCCTTCGACCTCATGTGGCGGACGGAAAGTGGACACGGTTCTAGTTCAGAAACATTGTTGTCTGGAATGAAGTATTGCTTCCACTCGAACGAAGTGTGGTCAGAATAAGAACCCATGTCCGGATGATCCTTAACTCTATCGTAGCTTCTCAACTTGCGCCTAATTCTTTCCTGTATGCGCTGCCGCTCGATGTTCCCCCTCTATTCCCCTGAATACCCTTCTTGGCTGAAATAGCAGTACCAGTGACGGGCCTATATTGTGACTCCTTCGGTTAACTTAAGTTTGGCAAGACCCAAAGACGAACATGGAATCACCATCAAAGCTAAATTCCCACTGAGGATCCTGTATTGACATCGGAACCCCATTTTCTTGGTAGGCTCATCGAAAGTATTCGGGTCGGCTTACCCAAGTATCGGATACGAAAAGTACGCCTGAGCGATCAGAGAGGAGAGGCCGGATTCCATTTATCAAGGCAGTTGCTCGCTCGCCGGGGAGTACTACCGTCAGCATGGTTAGGGCGTTGCGATCGTTGAATAACAGTCGTCCCTGATGGTAACCGCTGTGGCCAAGGCCGGACACGTTTGAAAGCGCAGTGAACCCGGTGGCTCCGACTTCGGACAACAGCTCGACTATCACGGGCATATCTTCGCCACTAATCACGATCTCCACTTTGGTCATTTGTGTGAGGTCCCAGATATTGTTCATTAACTTATCCCTCCGTTGGATCGTTTCTATCATTTCTGATCCACGAAATCCAGCTTCCGCCAGGTTTCCGGAGTTTCCAATTCTCGTTTTCGTTTTCACGGGCGGCCAGATTTACCCATTCTCCATCGAATAGCTGACGTAGGACAGGGTTACGCTTTATAACCGTGTCTAATAAATTCTGTGGGGCCTCGACGATGGTGAGTAAACGCATAGGTTCGTGAAATGGCTGGTTTTTATCAAACAGCGATTGCTTGGGTAGCCCCAGCCTCAGGTCACCCCCGACACCTTGAACGACTCCGATTCCACCGACTATATTATGGATGGTTTTATCTCCTGCGCAGTACACGTTGCTGTCTACCGTGGAGAAATAGTACTGGGCATTTATCCAGTGGGCAACGACCATTGGTGCGGTGAGAATTGTTTCAAGTGCGAACCCATCGGTGTCCGTGGCCGAGTCGTAGGAGTGCAAAAAACAGCGACCTTCTAAGTTGATACCGGCTGTAATCCTTCGTGAACCGATAATCATTGCAGCGTTCCGGGCCAGACCCCATTCTGGCTGCACCTGTGCCCAATCTGCTGAACGAAAAATTCCTTCGGCCACGGGATTTCTGCTTTTGCTGCCAGGTAACTTTGGAATCCGCTCGGCCGCCATTGTCGTTCTAACCCGGTTTAGGTCCTGTTTCAGGTTAGCAATAATATCAAGTTGAGTAGGTGGAATTAGGTTGGAGTCAAAGAGTGTTACTGTATCATTAGCGGTGTCATGTTCGGCTGCTAAGAAGATTGTGCTTTTCGGTACGATAATACCCCGATCGGAAAGTAACTTTCTCGTGACGACTCTGTTTAAAATTGTTGCAGCTGCCCGAGCGCTTGCACCCCCTCTGTTCCCTCCACAAGCCCCACAGTCAAGAGCTGACGCATATGGGTTGTTTTCGGTGGAGCTTCCGTGGCCACAAAGTAACACAACAGGGGCAAAGTTCTCTGTGAGGCCCATTGTGGTGAGCGCTGTTTCAGCGTATAGCGCCTGAGCTTCATCGCTCATTCCACCGTTTTTCGGGTTGGTATCGATGGTAGTGGTGACCGACGGCACCAGCATGCGATTTGCTGAAGCTCGCACTCTTTCGTAGCGCGAAGGAAAAAGAGTTTTAACTATAGCAATAAGTCCGGCGACGAATCCGCTTGCCTCAGCAAGAATGAACGAGGACAGGACCCCTTTGCGTGCAAAGGTGAACATATCGCTTATGGCAGCCAGTCCTTGTCGACCTTGTACTTGTTTAAGCGCAGTTTCGCCATCGCCGGTAATGGGTTTTTCTACCATTATCGCGTTCGGTTGAATCAGGACAGGGCAAAGGTCTGCCCCTTCGGCAGATCCCCAACTCTGGTAGTGGATTGGCAGCCCGAAGAATCCGGCAAACCCGAAGGTCTCGTAGGGGCCTTTAGCCTCAAGGTGGCGGCGGATAACTTCTGAGCGAGGGTCTATGCAAAAGACTGCCTGGACCGTCGGGTCCGGTTTGTGATTCGGTTTAGCAACTGCCAATTTAGAGAGAATTTGATCGCGGTAGTTACTTTCATATGCCCCTAACCAAATTCTTGCGGTTTCAGCGGAAGACAATCCAGACAGGTGATTTCGAATTTCTTCAGGCATTTCGGTCATGTAGTAATTTTCTGGACTGGATTGCATTTGTCGATGATCTTCAGTGCCAGAGTAATCCTGATCTAGATTCCCCTTTTCCAGGCGCAACTGGTTGCGGCCTGTAGACGCGGAATCGACAAGGTGGGCATCATAACTGAGGCGTACCGCGAGATAATCAACCAGTTGCAGAGCTGGACCGGGATGATTATGGGAAGCCCATCGACTTCGCCATTTGGCGTGGCCAGCCCAGCCAGGCATTCTTGCCAATTGTCGTGACAACTCGCAAATTCGCTCATCTTCGCGTACCCCAAGAAGTTCTAAGCTCTCGAGGATGGAATCCTCTGGGTGGACCGGCGATTGAGCAAGTCGATTCCTTCCATTTTTGCCAAGCAGTCTGCGGGCAGCTGGGTCAGTAGCGATGACATCAAGCCATGCAGAATAGAACCTTCCATGTGGTTGAGTCGTCATAATGCCTGCGACATATGCCGCACACCATTTAGCGACTTCTCGATCAGTTGTAGTAGCTATATTTGTGCCTAAAATTAAGTCCCCGCGCTCTGCTGCGGTTAGGATTTTTTCCTTTCCATAATCAGGGTTTTCCCTCTCTGGACTACGCCGGTGATTGCCATTGGTGGTACAGGAATTGATGGAGGCCCGAATATCGATATCTGTAATTCGTTGATTTAGGTAAGATGTTTTAAACATCTCAGCAGATGGATATCCAGTTATTCCCAGTACTTGGCCGGCGTAATCGATGGCTTCATTGAAGGACATTTTACGTAGATCCCAGAGTGGATTTACTGCAATTGAGGTGGATAGCGGCCACAGGGGAGCTATCACCTCGGATGCGATGTCAATCTGGACAAATAGTCGCGCCCGGGCGGCTAGAAATTCGGAGCCGCTCACGCTGTTTTCTCCTTCTCGAACTTGCCAAGTTCGAAAGCATGATAGTCCCGGAAATTATCTGAAAGAAATCGTCTTTTGTCTTGTGTTGTGACTTTTGAAGACTGAATGGGTGGTGCACCGAGGTTGACAAGGACTGCGAGTACCATGCGCCGTGTACGGTGAGTTCGTCCGAGACCAGTCATCGCTAGTCCGGCAGCTGCGATCACTAGAAGCCACCAGGGGCTGAGAGCACCAGGCCCGACCTCCGGCAACGCTGGGGATATCCAACTGTCCAGGGTTCCAAGCACCAGTCCGTAAAGTGCCCCCAAGGCAAGCATGAAAGCTATCAGCAAAAACGTGAGGCGATTTGAGGTTGGACGTCGATTCCACCAAGACCACATCGCGGTCACAATTGTGGCCGCTGTAAATATCAGGATAAAAACGCCGCCGCGGTGGTTTGTCACGCCGGGAACAGCGGCCATTACCAAAATCGTCACCGCAGTTGTAACTGAGGTAAGAGCAATTTTTATCCATGTTGATAGCATGTCAATAGGTGCCAATGGTGCTTTACCAATACGCGGGATTTGGGAACCCGAGCCGAAAAACAGTGTTGCTTTGTACATTGCATGACCCATCAAGTGTATTAATGCGGCCAGGTAGGCTCCGACTGTGCACTCGGCAATCATAAATCCCATCTGGGCAATGGTTGAATACGCTAAGGCTCCCTTAACATCTGATTTACGGTTCATGACAGCGGTGCCAACAGTTGCTGTCAACACAGCTATAACGAAAGCAACGGCCATAGATAATGACGAAATACTGGATAATCCGCTCAAGCGGATCAGAAGTATCCCACCGCCATTGACCACACCAGCATGCAGTAGAGCTGATACTGGGGTCGGAGCCGACACAGTGCTCGGCAACCATCGTCCCAGAGGCCCTTGGGCCGAGCGGGTTAGGGCGGCTATAACGATTAAGAGTGAAACTGGAGTAGCTAGGCTTCCCAAACGTGCCAACGAAGCGTGGAGTGAACTGGAGGAGGCTAAGTTTACGCTGCCGACCCGAACCAATAGAATCAACAAGGCCACGACAAGCGCTAAGTCGCCCAGTGCGAACATTTTGAATGTTCTCACTGCTGACTTTCTAACTTCGGGCAGGTCCGAGCGGTAACCAACCACTGCCACAAAAGAAATTCCAGCTATTATCCACGAGACAATGAGAACCGCGGCGGTAGCTGATGTGCATACAAGAGCCATTGAGGTGATCACCATATTTGCAGCCGCAAAGAAACGGTTAGCTTCCTGATCTGCACCCAAGTAGCGGACCGAGAAGCTCTGCACTGTAGCACCAACCATGCAGACCAGAACCAGCAAAGTGATGGTGAACTGATTAGCCAACAGGCCCACGACTGGTTGATGCTGGCTATTAGTAATTGCCACCGTGAAAGGTCCATTTACGGCGACCGCTATAGCGGCGGTTAGAGCGCATCCGGTTGCTATCCATCCCAAGCCTGTGATAACCTGCCGACGCGATCCTGTGGCACTAAACCTGGGAAATGATGTAATAGCGCCGAAGAGCGGGGAAATGACTGCTGCAACAAGGCATAGTTTTCCAGGTGAAAAGATCATTTCGTTGCGCCATTCAAAGTCGCAAGGATTAGTTTCAACCGGTCACCTTCCAAAACGTAAGTCAATGTAATCAACTATACACGAAGTTCAGTTCATGAAGTCAGATACATAGAAGTTCTTCGGTTGTTTTGGAGTTTTTGACGGCAGAGGCCTTACTGATCGGCCGTTTAGGTGAAACGGGGATTTGTCGACTTTCTGAGCGCATATCTCACGTAGATTTACTTTTAAAGCTGTAGAGGCTTATCCATGACGTGTTTCCTCTTTTCAAACTGCCCACAGGGCTTCTGGTTGGCAGCGAAAGCTTTTGTTGATATTGCCGTCACATGTGCGGCTTCTGCCTAATAACCAGCTTTTCAAGTTTACGATTGAAGTATCATAAGAATATGTCAATTGACGAGAAGCCCGAATGGACATTTCTAACCAATCATGGACACGTGCTTCTCTGTATTGCGCGGGACCCCATGATCCGGGGGCGGGAAATCGCTGCCCAGGTGGGAATCACCGAACGTGCCACTCAGAGCATCGTGGGCGATTTGGTTGCGGCTGGTTATGTCACCCGATCACGTGAGGGTAGACGAAACCACTACGCGTTGAATCAAGACCTTCCGTTTAGACACCCGGTTGAGCAGGCACATCTAGTCGGAGAGTTGTTACGGGTATTGGTAGGTCCTGTTCGTCAGCTGTAGACCAGAACGTGGTCCTCACCTAATGGCGAGAAAACGTGAAAATGCACAACGGACAGCACGATAAGTGGTCTTTGTATTTCAATAAACAGTTTCCTTTTGAGACCTGGAGCTTCAGCTATGACTTGGCTTTACCTCTGTGATATTGTCGAGCTAGTCAAATAGTGAGATCCAGAGTTCGTGAATTGGGGAGCATGCAATGAACCAGCGTGATAAAGCAAACGTGTTGATGAAGTTGGCCGACCTCGGTAAGAAGAGCACAGATTTAAAGCTTCTAATTGATGGTAGAAGTGGCACCATGAAGCGGCAGAGTGAAAGTGGGCGGCTCTCTGCCCTTGCTCACTTCGCACCCCTAAGCACCTGGGTGCCTGGCAACCGCAACGGCATATCGACTTTGATTTCTTCTTTAGCGCTATGACCACAACTTATGATTTTCTTATGGGGACGTCTGGTCAAGAGTCCAACCGAGCTAGTTGTATGTCAAATCCGGTTTCAATTACCGTAGCATATGGAGACGGTATCGGTCCTGAAATTATGAATGCTGCTCTTAGGGTGATTATTGCTGGGGGAGCAAATCTATCCATTGAGAAAATTCAGATAGGTGAGGCAGTTTACTCAAAAGGGATTACGGCAGGGATTGAACCGGGTGCATGGGATTCCTTACGTAGGACCAGAGTATTTTTGAAGGCTCCGATAACTACTCCACAGGGGGGTGGTTACAAAAGCCTTAATGTGACAATTCGCAAGGCATTTGGTTTGTTTGCCAATGTACGTCCCTGCCCGGCGTATGCCCCATACGTAGCTACTAAGCATTCAGGCATGGATGTGGTGGTTATACGGGAAAACGAAGAAGATCTATATGAAGAATAGAGCATCGGCAAACCGAAGATGTAACCCAGTGTCTGAAACTGATAACCCGGCCGGGAACCGAGCGATTAGTTCGATATGCCTTCGAGTATGCCCGTCGATACGGTCGGAAAAAGGTGACCTGTTTCACCAAAGATAACATCATGAAGCTGACCGATGGGCTTTTCCATAAGGTTTTCAATGAGGTAGCAGCTGAGTACCCGGATTTGGAATCTGAGCATTGGATAGTGGATATTGGTGCTGCCAAATTGGCAGATACGCCAGAGGAATTTGACGTAGTGGTCTTGCCAAACCTTTATGGGGACATACTTTCCGATGTTGCGGCACAGATTGCCGGCTCAGTTGGAATGGCTGGAAGCGCAAACATCGGCTCAGAGGTTGCCATGTTTGAGGCAATACACGGTTCTGCTCCACCTATAGCTGGACAGAATTTAGCTAACCCGTCGGGGCTGCTTCTAGGCGCGGTGCAAATGCTGGTCCATATTGGACAGGGCGAGGTCGCGACACGGGTCCATAATGCATGGCTCAGAACTATTGAGGACGGTATCCATACCTTTGACATTTATGATCCGTCGGTTTCGACGGTAAAGGTGGGTACCTCCGAATTTGCCGATGCAGTAATTGCTCGACTGGGAGAAGTTCCAACCACTTTGCGCCCGGTTAGTTATCCATCCCATGCCCAACCAATAATAGTTGAGGTCCGTCCGCGTCCCGTGGCAGAGAAAGAACTGGTGGGGATGGATGTTTTCATCGATTGGCGTAAATCTGTTGAATCTTTAGCTGAAATTCTTGAAGCGAACTCCGGACCCCATCTCAAGCTTGTGATGATCACCAACCGTGGTCAGAAGGTCTATCCTGATGGAGCGCCGGAAACTTTTTGCGTTGATCATTGGCGTTGTCGTTTTCAAGCAGTCGAAGAGGGCAGTGTTGTTTCATACGACGAGATTGTCCAGTTGCTTGCCAGATTAGTGAGCGCTGGTTTGCCATTCATTAAAACTGAAGGTCTGTTCACTTTTGACGGTGAGGCTGGCTTTTCGCTTGGGCAGGGCCAATAAATTATCTGACCTGAAAATCCGGCTATCGCACCTTTATATGGGTAGAACTATATACCTCGGGAGACTATCCGAAGTTCAATAGAGGCATTGAGGGTGTTGGAATGGCTCTCTTTGGTGGCTCTTTAGGCTGCTTCAGAGGGCGTGATAGTAACGCTGTAACCAATAGCTTCTATTTGAGCAGCAAGTCGACGGCGTGTGCTTCGGGTCTGCGTCTGACGAACCAGTCTGCACCAAGATCGTCATAAGGGAGTCCTGTAGAAAGAATGTGCCAACAGGCGACCAGGATCGAATGACCGACAGCTTTGTTTGCCTTGGCATAACCAATGCGCCCGGTAAGACGATGGTGCTCGACACCGAGGTAAGTGCCCTTTGAACGTCCTGCAGCTGCAGCTGATTCCGAGAGGAGTGCTCCTAAGAACTTAGGCCCTTTACGGGATCTGCCAGACTTGCGCTTGCCAGCTGATTCGTTATTGCCTGGACACATTCCAGCCCAACTGGCGAGATGGCCTGAACTTTGAAAACGGCTCATATCCGCTCCAACCTCAGCGATGATTCCCTCAGCGCTGCGTCGATCTACCCCAGGGATGGTATCAAGTAGTTGGAGCTGAGACTCGAAAGGGGCGATCACCTGATCGATCTCTTCAGACAATGCAGCTATAGCAGAATCTAAAAAGTCAATCTTTGCAAGTATCGCACCGATCAAGAGCCCATGGTGTCTGCTAAAGCGCCCCTGAAGCGCCTCTTGCAACTGTGGGATCTTGGGTCTCATCTTGCCAAGTGCTAAATCAGCTAGTACCTCTGGATCACGTTCACCTTCGACCAGTGCATCGAGTATCGCCCGTGCTGACTTGCCCTGGATATCGGTAGCGACACTTGAGAGCTTGATGCCAGCGTCCTGGAGTATCTTGTCTAGGCGTTGGGCTTCTCTGGAGCGCTCTTCGATCTGGGCTTTGCGGTAACGGGTCAAGTTGCGCAGCTCTCGGATTGGCTTTGGTGGAACAAAAGAGGGTCGAACCAGCCCATGTTCTAATAACTGAGCGATCCACTCCGCATCACCAATATCTGTCTTTCTTCCAGGAACGTTGTGCATGTGGCGGGTATTTAGGAGCCAGCACTCGAACGACTCTTCGAGAATATAGAACGGTGCTTTCCGGTAAACCCCAGTCGCTTCCATTCCCACCACTGTGACACGATATGAACTAAGCCAATCCCGTAACCCAGGCAGTTCCTGGGTTGTCGTTCCAAACTCATGCTGATAAATACTTCGTTCACCATTGTCTCCTGGCACACGAACACAGGCGGTAATAATGTCTTTGTGCAGATCAAGTCCTGCACAACGTTCCAACAAACTCTCCATAGTCAAACCCTTCTCATCGAAACCGATATCAAAAAGTCGTCCAGAGGAACCTCGTCTCATGGAATCTAGGATTCGTGCTAGTAGCGACATCAAAGGGTGCCCGAAGTTCCCGCGTCCTGCTATACAACGGGCTCAAATACACCAAGAAGAGCCGACGTCACAGGGCGACCGCCCCCATTTTCATCCACACAGCGTGGCCACCGCAAGGGGGTCATGTTGCTATACAAAAATTGCTTTTGCCTTTGTTCCTGAACCTGGTCGGGGGTAAAGGGTGATATTTAGGTGCGGTATTACTGGGTGTGAGATCATGGCTACTAAGGCAAGAGAGCCTGGATAACTTTTCTGGAAGACCACTTGGTTTGAGCGGCTTTGCTTTCATACCGATATTGTTATGAGCAATTGCCGAATTAGTTGGTAGCGGAGTTGGTCACGGAGTTGGCCACGGAGTACGGATAGCTAAGACGGTTCAACTCCGGATACCCCTGAGGTGGGACTAGTTGACAAGTAATTAGGCGTGCTGCCAGGTGTAGGGCGACTCTATAAAAGCCACCGATGCTTGAAATGCCCCGGTAGGAAACAGGCGGAAATCCCGAATGTAAAGGTTCCTGTTGAATTCAGGATCAATTACTTATTATCCTTGTGATTAACTGTATCCATTCACCACCCATGACGGAGCACGCCAGCCAGATGTGATTTAGGAGTAAGAAATAGTTTCTAGCGGGTGGAGCTGTATGCTCAAGTCCGCAGTGGCATCGGAGGTATCCAGGGGTGCCCCAGAAACAAGTCCGTGAGAACATCAAGGGTATCAAGTTGATGTTTACTGG
>JAJZLS010000026.1 GCA_021803345.1 Actinomycetes bacterium | reverse complement strand
GTTTTGACTTACCCAGACACCTCGCAGAGTGAAACCCGAGAAATTATCAACTGATGTTTAATCGCCAGCCGAATAAAACGTTCGATTCACAGCGGTCACCTAGTTGCCTGCATTGACACCTTCAGGCAACCCAGGTGTCTTTGACAATAACGTAGAATCTTGACCCTGAGACTCAGCATCTGGAGATCTCCGCCAAGCTTTGATCATCATCAACTTTCTAATATCGAAGATCACACGAAATATGGCAATAAAAACAACAACCGCAGAAACCGCTGCTGGAACCCGGCCGGCACCTGATGGGTAACCAAGTGCCACAATCGTGTACCAGGCCGATCCCACCAGCATCACGACGTCGATCAGTAAATCGAGCTTTAGACTTTTTTGCCAGACTGGCCGCCCCGATGATTGAGCATCGATAGCACCGAATCCATTCTTCCGCTGACTAAGCATACGCTTTGGACAGGGAACTTCAATATTTGACAGCCAGTAAGAGTGATCTTCGAGAAGTGTCGAGGGAGAGATGAGAGTAATTTCAAATAGTGATGTTGAGCAAATCTTAACTATGGACGATTGTTTGAGCGTTCTTGGGCCTACCTTTGGTGACTTGGCTCGAGGGGAGGCGTCGAACAGGCCAAGAACACACACCTATACGCCCCTTGAACCCAACCATTACTACTTGTTCAAGAGCATGGATGGATCCCTTCCCCGATTCGGAGTGCACGGGCTCCGGCTAAGCTCTGACCACCTCGCCGAAGTAACAGAAAATGGTCTCCGCCGACGGGATAAGCTGCCCATGGCACCGGGTGGAAAGTATCTTGGGCTGGTGCTTCTATTCAGCATAGAAACCCTGGAGCTGCTGGCAATGATTCAGGACGGTTTCCTCCAGAAGATGCGGGTCGGTGCAACCAGCGGGTTAGCCTCAAAGTACCTGGCAAGGCAGGATAGCCATGTAGCCGGACTAATCGGAACCGGCTGGCAGGCCGACGCCCAGGCAATGGCACTGGACGCGGTACACGATCTTAGGGAAATTCGGGTTTTCAGTCCCACCTCGGGCCACGTAGAAAGGTTCTGCGAGAAAGTTCAGCCTCTACTCAAGGCCACTCTGGTGCCTGTGGGATCCTCCAATGATGCAGTCATACGATGCGATATAGTTTCCTGTGCCACCAACTCTTTGGACCCCGTCTTCGATGGAGATTGGTTGACTCGTGGCCAGCATGTGAACTCAGTTCAACGCGGCGAGCTCGATAATACGACCCATGAACGGGCTTCGGTCATTGCTACCCGGGCAAAGGAACAATCGCTTCACTTTAGTGGTGGAGCCATATCAGACGAGGTCATGCAGAGAGGTGACTGGAAACCTGAGTGGGATGGAAAAATTCAGGAGCTGGGCAAGATCATAATTGGCGAGTCACCCGGTCGGTCAAGTCCCGATCAGATAACCCTTTTTGGAGGTAGCGGCACTGGCCCGAGCTCAGGCCTGGGAATTCAGTTTGCAGCCGTCGGCCATATCATCTATCAGAGAGCTTGCGAACAGTCACTTGGTCATGAGCTCCCAAGTGACTGGTTCTTGGAGGACGTGCATCCCTGATGATCGCTATACGCCTTAAGCTTTATCAGAAAAGCTTCGTCTGTAGAATTCGAGAGGGAACGGCTCTCGAAAACCGCAAATAGCGTAGCAACTTCGATTTGAGGGTGTTCCAGCTAAAGTCATAAGTAGGCATCGACATCGGAGACAGGAAATGATCAGCGACATAGACCACATAGCCATCGCAGTAAAAAATCTGGATCAAGCAGTCTCTTACTACCAAGACACTTTTCAGGCTGTGGTCGAGCACCGGGAAATCATAAGCTCCGACATGGTCGAAGAAGCACTTATAAAGGTCGGAACTTCCTATATCCAGCTCCTGGCACCAACCTCTGATCAGTCTCCCGTGGCTAAATTTCTTGAAAAAAGAGGCGAGGGTCTCCATCATGTTGGTTATAGAGTTGACAACTGCTCAGAAGCCCTAAAGGCAATTCAGTCCAAAGGCATTGCGACAATAGATGAAATCCCTCGCCCGGGATCACGTGGCACTACGGTAGCCTTCGTGCATCCTAAGGATGGGTTTGGAACATTAATTGAGCTGGTTCAAATCAACGACCAAGAGTGACACAATCGAATTTAAGAACTAAATCGGCCTGCGTCCTTCGAGCGCCCTCCCAAGAGTCAGCTCATCGGCATATTCCAGATCTCCCCCTACCGGCAATCCGCTGGCAATCCTGGTTACGGCAATCCCGGAAGGACTCACAAGTCGAGATATATACATCGCAGTCGCTTCACCTTCCAGGTTGGGATTTGTGCATAAGATTATCTCTTTAACTGCCTCATTGCCCAGACGCACGATAAGCTCCTTGATCCTGATCTGTTCCGGGCCTACTCCGTCAATTGGATTCAACGACCCCTGCAGCACATGATAAAGCCCCTTGTACTCCCGCGTCTTTTCAATCGCAATAATATCTTTTGGCTCTTCCACTACACATATCACAGAACGGTCCCGCTTTGTGTCACTGCAGATCGAACAAATGTCACTATCCGAGATATTGAAACATGTTCTACACCAGGTAGATCTCTCCCGGGCAGTTCGGATCGAATCTGCCAATCGCAGAGCCTCGGCTTTGTCAATTTTGAGAATGTGAAATGCCACCCTTTGAGCCGATTTAGGCCCAATTCCGGGCAGCTTACCCAGCTCATCGATAAGTGCTTGAACTGACAGCGTGTACATTTGAATACCTTTTCAGCTACGTTCTCCCAATTAATTGGGGATCAAATTGATGATGGATCGATCTTTTTTGCACCTGGGAATACCTCAAAAATCTGAGTGTCCACTCCACTTGATTTGACTTCGGGTGCATTCGTGAACTGTTGGATAAGTTCAGAGCTGTGTTCGATCGAATCCGGGACCGATTCCGGTTCAAGATCAGGCTTATTATTCTCGCCCAAAACCTCGTCAGAAGTGAGCTCAATTTCAAAATCCTTGGAGAAAAAAGAGACAAATCCCTTCCTTACGTCAGCAAGATTCTTTATTGCGTGTGCCTTGTGGGCCTCGTTTGGTACTGCAAGAATGATCTTGCTTTGATCTATAAATACCAATCTGGCTGCACTGTATAACGATCTGGACCTTGGCGAAAGATTCGGGAGAATCTTTTCTTTGAAGATTTTCATACCTTCATCGACCTGAACCGGAATCGTTGTCTTTGAATTCCCGGAACTCGCTGCAGAGGGGGGAGGCCCTTCAGATTTCTTGGCAACGGAAATCTGCGCCGGTGCACTCACCTCATTGACTAAGGAAGCAAGCTCCTGCCCAACCTCACGATTAGTTGCATTGAGCGAGGCTCGGGCATTTATAAGAGAAGATTTGAGCTGGTCCATTGCTCCAGAACGAGCTGGCATCGGTGGCGGTTCCACCGCAACTTTAGCACCCCTTGGCTCATTCCGATTTGGTGCCCTGGCACCCATGGAATCCCCAGTGCGTGGATCTGTATCCCGCTGAACTACTCTGCCGGATGATACCTGGTTTTTCAGGGTATGAATTTCCCGTTCCAAGACTTCTATTCTGGCAGTTAATGCATTCTCTGACTGCGATGCATTGCCGTTTGCAATTTTTACCAGTGCGAGTTCCAGCAAGATCCGAGGATCGAGAGAATCCTTCATCTTGTCAAGCGCTTCACCCAAATCTGTCAATGCCCTCATGAGTAGCTGTGAACTGAAATCAACCTCAATCTTCTGACCCTTTAAAGACGCTAAAAATAGCGACCTAAATTCCTCAATCAGGTCGGCACATACCCGCTGGGGGTCCTGTCCGGTACGAAGTATCTGATCCAATACTTCAATTGCGACTAAAGAATCTTTCGAGCCCAATGCAGCGAGGAGAGCTGTAAGTTCCCCTTTAGATTCCGGGACGAAGCCCAGCGCCACTACCTGGTCCAAATAGGACAGGGTATCTCTGGCTGAACCTCCCCCCTTGCGCAAAGACCAATCGATTGCCTCGTCGCCAATCTGGAGGTTTACCTGATCCTTGATAGATAAGATAAGAGTTTCAAGCGTCTTTTCATCCAAGAATCTAAAGTCATAGTGTTGAGTCCGGCTCTTGATTGTCGGAAGTACCTTCTGAGGATCAGTTGTAGCTAAAACAAAGACCACGTGACTTGGCGGCTCTTCAAGTGTCTTTAGGAGAGCGTTTGAGGCCGCATTTGAGAGCATGTGGACTTCGTCTATTATGTATATCTTCCAGTTACCGAAGGTCCCTGTGGAAGTTTGGGCTATCAGTGAGCGGATTGCATCAACCCCATTATTAGAAGCAGCATCCAGTTCAATCACGTCAAACGATCGCCCTTCAGCAATCGATATACAGGATTCGCACTGGCAGCATGGTTCACCGTCTATAGGGCTAAGACAGTTAAGTGCTTTTGCCAATATGCGCGCAGTTGAAGTCTTACCGGTGCCCCTGGGTCCCGAAAAGAGGTAGGCGTGAACTACCTGATCCTTGGCAACTGCGTTTCTAAGCGCCCGAGTGACGTGATCCTGGCCTAGTACTTCAGCAAAGCACTGAGGCCTGAAGCGACGATATAAAGAAGTGTAGGAGGATAATTCAGCCACAATTGGAGACTACTTTGAATAACGAGACTACGTGTCTCTACTTCTAAATTGATTCAAATAAATAGACCAACCGGCCTTGAAATGGCAGATATCAAATATAAATCAGGTAATCTTGAGTCGCTTCGTGCGATGGCCAGACTTACTGCGGCACCCCTGGTGATCCGCTGAGAGCTGCTGCCTTCCGACCCTGACTCGGTTCACAGAGCCAGGCTGCGCAGGGCCCAGCCACCGCATGAAACGACTTACTAGGTACATAGAATAGCGTGTTATGTATTGGAGAGGTGCGAGAGCGGTCGAATCGGCGCGATTGGAAATCGCGTGTGGGGCAACTCACCGTGGGTTCGAATCCCACCCCCTCCGCGCAGGGTTAGTAACTCTAACTAGCCCGTTTAGCGGTGAATGATGGTCACACCCCCAGGTCATAATTGACCAAGGGGTGTGACAAAATCTGATTCGAAGGAACAACCTTTGTAAAACATCAGGTATCAGAACATTAACAGAGCTAATTTCTACTTCCCCTGTTTTACCCGGTAACTAATCACAAAGGGAATGAGCAGTGAGGTCAGCACCACGGCTACGACCGCTTCCGTCTCAAGAGATGCCGAAACATAAGGTGCTATGAGTACCAATCCAATCCCGGCAACCTCTGCACGTGGAACCATGGAAAACCAATATAGGATCCTGTCATTTAATTGACCGGGAAGCACCAACGCATTGGCGAACTTACTGATTACCAACCCTAACGAGAGTACTACCACAGCTATAAGTTCACTAAATGTAAAGGCGCGGTTGAATTTGACTAATAAACCCAGTGACACTAAGAAAAGTGGCCCCAAAAAACCACTTATCCTGCCCAAAACTCTTTGATCCTTTTTGGTTAAGACCGGACCGGAAAATGCGCCTGCCACAAAGCCCGCAATAGCTAGTGTGAGTCCAAACTCTTTCCAAAGCGCCAACAGCACCAGTACCGCTAGACCGCTCAGCAGATAACGCCTTTTTCTGGCAAGCTCAAAGCTGCGGCCACCCAGGCGTTTCTGAATCCGAAATGTCGAAATTACAATCACCAGACTGATAAATAGCGACAGGAGACCTGCCAATGAACTAGAAAGTACCGAAGCTAGAACTGCCAGGATTGTCAGACCGATCAAGTCATCAAACAGACCGGCTATTACCGCCACCTTGGCTTCCAGGTGCTCGATAGGACCCATAGAGAGGAAACTGTAAATTGCTACTGAGACCGACGTAGAAACAGTAGCAAGCGCAATGAGTAATGCCGATTTTGCCGGATTTCCCAACCCTAGAGTTAAAATAAATACCAGTACGAAAGAGGCAGCAATCCCTGCCGCTGCAGAGCGGGCTGGAGTTACTGACTCGAGTTCAGGGGCTGTCAGGTCAAAATCCAATCCCACCTGAAAAAAAATTGCAAAAAGACCCAAGTCTGCCAGCAATTTGATACCAGGGCTATTGTAGTTGAGTCCCAGCAGGGCAGATCCTAAAATTATACCGATGATGATCTGGATCGCGATTGTTGGGAAAAACCGCATAAATCGAGCTGAGAGAAGCGCTAGAGCAGTTATAAAAATAAACTCGATTGATTGAACCACTGTGGCCAAATGCGTGCGGGTCTCCTCAAGTATTCGCTCCCAACAGCCTAGAGGCTAGCCGCTATACTTCACATTCACGGAAAGTTTGAAAGGACATCTGAGCCTAACCATGCCACACGAGAATTCCTACTTTGGACTAAGAGAGTCAAAATACGCAACCAAGAAGAGCTCAACTATAGTAGCGCTAGCTGCTGCTGCGCTTTTAGTAACCGGATGCCAATTCAACAAGGGAAACGGAGCACCTGCTGAAGGGGGAACGTTGGGAGCCACTGCTTCGGGCAACTCTGGCTCAAGCTCTTCAGGAGGACTTTCAGGGACTAACGCCCCTGCACTTAATCCCAATGCCAAAGGCATTAACCCAAATGCATACGATGGGGCCGGCTACCCAATAGTCAAAGAAACGACGACAACTCTGCCTGGGACAAAAAATGGCTTGCCTTTGGGGCCAACTCTAATCACGCTTCACAAAACTAAGTGGGGGACTGTGCTTGCCACCACAGCAGGTCTGACACTGTACATGAGGGTTGGGGACACCACAGTCCACTCCGGCTGCTATTCCATCTGCACCACAGTTTGGTATCCCTGGATTACAAATGGGGCACCTCAGGCAGTAGGTGGAATTCTTCCCGCCTTTTTGGGAGTTCTGACCTCGAGCGAACAAACTGAACAGGTCTCATATAACGGACACCCCCTGTACTCCTACAGCGGAGACCATCAACCAGGACAAATCAACGGAGAAGGACTGGGAGGAATTTGGTATGCTATGACTCCATCTGGAAATCCACTCATCTTCAAGAATCCTTCGGCCACGACCACAACCACTGCCCCAACTGGCTAGGCAAACCTTGGGGTGCACTAAAAAACGCAAAATTTCTTAGCTAACCACGAATGGTAAACCCTAATTGAATAAATACGTGTTATCTTTTGTAAATGGTAAAAAATGATTTATCGGACTCGAAGGCAGCTGCTCTTCGATCAACATGGCTGTTTAGTGCATGCAATCGCAAAGAGCTGACCCAATTGGAATCAGCTTGTGACGAGGTGAAAGTGCACCCCGGTTCAGTTCTGTGCGAAGAGGGGAAAGTAGGTAAAGAATTTTGCCTTATCATATCCGGAACCGCCAAAGTAACCAAGAATAACCACGAGGTGGCGACGTTGGGACCCGGAGATGCATTTGGAGAACTCTCGTTGCTAGACCACCTTCCACGCTCAGCTACTGTCACGGCAGAGTCAGAGATGGAATTGCTGGTTTTGCCAGCCCGCGAATTCACCTCTGTCCTTGAAGACATTCCATCAATGGCAGTACGCCTGCTCGAAGCCATGGCAAAGAGACTTCGTGATGCAGACGACAAGGCATACGGATAATTACCCTTCGGTAAGGACAATATACTTACCCGGATTGCCCGCAAGATAACTTGTCAATTCTGATTCTCATTTGGATAGGACCCCCACTCCGTTGGGTGGGGTATGGTTTTATACGGATAAATTCCCAAAAAGCATAGATCCAAAAAAATCAGTCTTTGGTTGAGTTTTCCAGTATTTGAGCAACGTCGAGTACCCTAAGCGACTCTGACGCTGCTCCCTCAGATTGCCTGGACTTGACTCCGTCATCGAGCATAATCATGCAATATGGGCATGCCGTCGAAACAACATCTGCGTCCGTTCCCAAAGCTTGATCAGTACGCTCCATGTTGATTCGCTTACCAATATTCTCTTCTAACCACATTCTCGAGCCTCCGGCACCACAGCAGAAACCCTTCGACTTGTGTTTATGCATCTCAACGGTTGAAACTCCAGGAACAGCATTCAGGACTGAGCGCGGCTCATCGTAAACAGAATTATGCCTCCCTAAATAGCACGGGTCGTGATATGTGACCTTGGCATTGACAGGTATTTTCGGAAGTATCTTTTGCTGTGAAACCAGCTTTTCAAGAAGCTGCGAATGGTGGACAACCTGATAATTCCCGCCCAACGAAGGGTACTCATTGGCCAGTGAATTAAAACAGTGGGGACAGGAGGCAACTATTTTTTTCACTCCTGCCTCATTTAGAGTTTCAATATTTGACGTCGCCTGCATCTGATACAGATATTCATTGCCCAGCCGTCTAGCAGGGTCGCCAGTACAAGACTCCCTTGGACCCAAAATGCCAAAGTTAACCCCGGCCTGATTCAAAAGCCTGGCAATAGACTGGGTTACTTTCATTGCCCGCTCGTCAAGTGCGCCAGCGCATCCGACCCAAAATAGATATTCCATATCATTTGGAATTTCTCCGGTTACCACGGGAATTTCGAAATCTACTCCTTTGGTCCAATCCAAGCGCTTCGATTGACCCAGTCCCCACGGGTCACCCTGATTTTCAACATTTCGAAGCATGAGATTAGCCTCGGTTGGAAATTCCGACTCCATAAGTACTTGATATCTGCGCATATCCACGATTGCATCGACATGTTCGATATCAACTGGACAGGCTTCGACACAAGCTCCACAAGTGGTACAGGCCCAAAGAATTTCTGGACTAATAACATTGCCAATCAGATTCACCTCGGTTGATCCCGTGGAACCTGAGCCGATCAGTGCCGATGCCGATTTAAATAGGTGCTCTCGCAGATCCATAATGAGAAGCTTTGGTGATAACGGCTTGTTCGTATTCCAAGCTGGACACTGCTCCTGACAACGACCACATTCAGTACAGGTAGCCAGATCAAGATTCTGTTTCCAAGTTAGGTGCTCAATCTTTCCAACTCCAAAAACATCGTCTTCACTAAGAAGCTCAGGGTCCATATTGGGAGTCACCCCAAGAGCCCCTAATGCCTTGGGCCGACGCGAAAAAGCTACATTGAGCGACGAGGTAAAAATGTGTAAATGCTTGGAATAGGTGACAAATACCAAAAAGGCCATGATCACCGCGATATTGAGTTCCAGGAAAACAAACTCCAAAGTCTTATTTGCGCCTACTCCAAAAGTACTAAACCAGGAGCCCACCAAGTGAGAAGCAAAAGCTGCATCGCCATAAGGGAAGTGGCCAAGATTTACCTGTGCCCCCCGGTAACCAAGCAGCGTGATCAGCACCAGTGCAATGCCTAGCAATGTAAGCCAGGCTGCGCCCGTATGGGAACCATAGAATCTGGACTCCCTTTCTTTGCGCGCTGGCGCATTCTTCAACCGAATGATTGAAAAAACAACTAACGAACAAAGAATTAATACGGTAAAGAAATCCTCCAGGAAACCCAGCCAGGAATCATGTCCTATGAGCGGTATTGCAAAGCTGGAATTGAAAAGCGCACCAAATGCCTCAATAATGGTGGCAAGCAGAATTATAAATCCCCAGAAGGTAAACGCATGAGCTATCCCTGGAACTGTTTTTCTCAGCAACTTGCGCTGACCAATTACTTCAGATATCTCAGCCCATAAGCGCTCTCCTGCTCCAGAAGTGCGCCCCGGGGCGGGTTTTCCCGATTTTATCAACTGGTAGAGGAATAATAACCGTCTACCTGCAATTACGACTGCAATCACAAAGATGACTGCACCTATAACAAGCCTCACTTAATTCCTCCCAGGCAAATAGACAATGCTTACCTCCAGCCGAATAGTCCCTAAACAAGCTCGAAAACCACAGATCCCGCTATGGCAAAGACTAGTTGAGGAACCGCTAGCTATTAGCGAATTTGATATACATTTGGGAAAAGTTGTACCAAGATTTACTTTTTGCGGAAATTTTCGAAATATCTCGAAGGTGTCGGTCCTCGTTGACCCTGGTATTTAGAACCGACTGCTCCCGAGCCATACGGTAAATCCGCATCGGTTGTCATCTTGAGAAATGAAATCTGACCAATTTTCATACCGGGATATACGGTAATGGGAAGATTTGCAACATTAGACAGCTCAAGAGTTATATTTCCATCGAATCCAGCATCGACAAAACCTGCCGTTGAATGTATAAGTAAACCCAGGCGACCCAGCGAAGACTTTCCCTCCAACCGTCCGACCAGATCATCAGGAATTCCGATCCGTTCACGTGTGGAACCGAGGACAAACTCGCCTGGATGCAGGATAAAACACTCACCATCTGCAATTTCAATAAGTTCAGTGAGCTCAGACTGGTCTTCTTTTACGTCTATTACCCGTTCAGTATGGTTTCTAAAAACCCTGAAATACTTATCAACGTGGAGATCGACCGAAGATGGCTGGATACAACCCTCTTCGAGGGGCTCGATTATTATTCGGCCTTTTTCTAGTTCCTCTTTTATGGTTCGATCCGATAAGATCATGGGTAAATACGATAGTGTGTATAAAAGTAAATTCATCTCTGCGGGCGTAGTTCAGAGGCAGAACATCAGCTTCCCAAGCTGAGAACGCGAGTTCGATTCTCGTCGCCCGCTCTAGGTAAATTGGCTGTCCAGTGACCGTTCATAATGCCCAGTAAGTTACGTTCAACCTCCAACAATTATTCGCAGACCACATATCGACCACATTAGACACATTTTATTGCCATGTTAGGTGAGGAGACCATCAAAGCTAGGTGAGGCATTTGCAGTCAACGGATCTCATTGAAAGCTAGTTCAGATAGCTTTCGACAAGAACTAGTCGACTTAATCTGTGTTCAAGTTCACGCCAATTGGTCGGCTGATGAGTCATTGTGCCTAATATGGCTAACTTCCGCAGATTCGACACGGCTCGACAGTGCGGCTGCTATCGCCTTATCCCTGTCCTCGGTAGCATGTTGGTAAATCAGAGCCGCCCTGGGCGAAGCGTGCCCCATCCGGGCCATCAGTTCTCTCGTACTCGCACCAGTTGCCGCAGCCCAGGTGTTTCCTGAATGACAGAGATCATGTAGGTGGAGATCGCTCCTGCCGATGCTTCGACGAGCTCGATCCCAGAATTTCTGCAGAACATGGACACGCAGTGGACCACCTTTGACGCCTGTAAATAACAAGGCATCTGCTTCCGACAAAACATAGGAATCCAAATGCTTCGCTAGCGCAAGAGTGATATGAGGTGGGACCGAAACCGTACGAAGGCCAGCCTGTGACTTTGGTGGTCCGACAATTACCGTCCCATTCCGGAGCTGCTGACGAGTAGTTTCAACACGGACGGTCCCGTGCATCAGGTCAATGTCTTTACGCCGGAGCCCCAAGAGTTCACCACGGCGAGACCATTCCCCGCTCACAACACCCCAGCCGCTTCACTATGCCTCTGTCAGAGGACCTCGGTGCACCATCGCTCGCCTACGTCGCCGTGTCCAGTCCACGCCACGTCTATGTGGCACTGTCCCTCGGGCGCCTACCGCGCTATCACGAAACTCGACTTTCGGGATGGCAGTACATCGATGCGAGCGAGAACCGAGAGTAGTGGCACGATCGGTTTGAGGAGTACAGGGCGACGCTTTCGTTGATTGCCGTGGGGGTGGTGAGGCGTCACTGGAGCTAATGATGGATTCCATATGTACTGTTTAACGTACCCTTGTGACACAATAGAGGCCAGGTGGAAATGATTGGGGTTTGCCCACCAGTTCCGAAAAGACGGTCGAGGTCCCGAAGCGCAGCTTGTGCACGATAGTGTGTATAATCGTACACAGGAGGGATCGTATGATTAGCAGCTTTTCAACTCGAACAACATACCAAGTTACAGACCTTGCTCGAAATCATCGCGAGGTAGTCGACACGGCAC
>JAJZLS010000007.1 GCA_021803345.1 Actinomycetes bacterium | reverse complement strand
TAAGTGCTTCAGATGCATCGAGAATTAATAGCTTTCGCAACGCCGAGCGTTGAGTGATTTCGTCGAGATTCCGCAGTCTCTGGCGGTTCCATACGTGTTCTGTTTCCTTGTCTCTAAAGGATATTAACACTTTTACAGTATAACGCATAGCGTTATACAACTCAATCATCTTGCGATCTATAACGCTCTGTTCTCTCGGATGCGCTAAATCTTTAATCCAAAGACTGTGACGCCAGACGCGACATTTATCTCAATAGTAAATCCTGACGCCGTTCTTTGACAGAAGAGGCCAGCACTGTAATCAGGAGGAATGAAACAGTATTTCGAGTTCCTTGGAGGTGAAAACTTGCCAATCTTTATGCTCGGCAGGATGTGTAAAAAGTGCCAACAACCAGGTAAAAAACTACTAGAATTGTAGTTATGGAACTCTACCAGGAGCAGCGAGATTTGCTAGTCCGCTTGGGACGATACATATGGTGGCAACCGGTAGAAAAATCCTTAGAACACCCCGAGCGTCTAATTGCACAAGTGATGGATATTGGTACCTGGAGCGACGAGTGCGCCATACTTGCGTTATTCGGAGAAGCCCCTTTACGCGATATTCTTCTTCATGCTGAACCCGGATGGTTTCGTCCCAAATCTTGGTCCTACTGGAATTATCGCTTAGGGGTTGTCCCGGTTGATGTAGATCCTCCGGCAATGCATAAAAGGAAATTTAGTGCATAGTTTTACACCGAATTTATCCACACTACCTGCGCCTCAGCTGGCACTTTGGCCGAAGCTCCGACCGGCGAGGGAACTGGGAATGGTTCTTTATGGGGGTACAGCGGTTGCACTGTACTGTGGGCATCGGCAGTCAGTTGATTTCGATTTTTTCGGTCCGGCACCGCTTGACAAAGACGGTTTGCGAAAAGCCTTATCAGTTGTGTCCACCGGCATTGTGGTACAAGACGATGTAAATACCTTAAGTGTTCTATCGCAAGAAGTGAAGCTTTCATTTTTTGGAATTTCAACTAAAGCTCTCATGCCAGCAGAGGTCACTGAGGACCAGGTACTGGTGGTTGCCTCGCGGTTAGATCTGCTCTCGCATAAGCTCAAAGTTATTTTACAGCGGGCTGAGGCCAAGGACTATAAAGATATTGCGGTGCTGTTGGATAGCGGTGTGACGCTCAAGGATGGTCTTTTCGGTGCGCAGTCGATATTTGGCCAGGATTTTCCCATTGCCGAGGCCGTTAAAGCGCTGACATATTTCGAAGATGGTGACCTGCGTGGGCTGGATATACCGATAAAGGCCAAGCTAAAGGCAGAAGCTATAGCCATTTTGAATGGTTAGTTCAACTGGAGCAGGTTTTGGTTTGTAATGATGTTGTCTAGCCACGTTTAGTGATTAAGTTCAGCGAAGCCCCTTAATGCGATATTCTTCTTCTCTCTGAACCCGGATGGTTTCGTCCTAAATCTTGGTCCTACTGGAATTATTGCTTAGCGGTTGCCAAGGTCGGTGCAAATCTTGTGGAGATTGCCGATAAGCCGACCGATGTAGCCGAAGGTTTGGTCAATCCCAGGGAGTAAGTCGCCAACTCGTTTGTAATCTGGCTCGATCTACAAGAACTGCATTACCCCGTAGATACCTCAAACTATCGGCCCTGTTGAGTGCAACTCTAGCTGTCTCGGTTCGCCATCCAATTTAGGGCTACACCGTATTTGCCGATTAAGGTTACATGGTATGGGATTCGAAGGTGGGTACTTTTTCCTGCGAGCACCTGGGAGTAATAGCTGCAACTGAGAGAGCCTCCGGCAGAAGTTGTCAAGGAAATTGAGCCAAAGAGTTCGATAGATTGGTTGTTATAGTACCAACAAAATGGTTAGTAATAATGCTACAAATTGGAGTATTACGTACGATAGCTTTCAAAGTAACAGTTTATATCTATATTTTCGAAAAGCCATAAGTTGGGCTATTGAGTAAGTGGATCATAGAATACCTGTACAACTGGATTCTAGCAGAAGGTATCATTGTTTAGAATAATACTTGACAGTGATCTACTTGTAAAAAGATACCGACAAAGTGGTTATTATATCTATGCCGGAGTGTTAGAATGAGTTTATGGATAAGCAGCCATTAATTTCAGGATTAGTCACAAGACGAGTAACTGCCACTGCTTGGGAATCGGTTAATGGATTTCGGGTTACGTTGATAAACGGACCCCGCCAATCGGGTAAGACTACCCTTTTGCGGGAACTCTATCAGAAAACAGGTGGATCCTTTTACAGTCTCGATTCCGACACATTGTTAGCAGCGGCTAAAGCGGATCCAATTGCCTTTGTCAGTGGTGATGCAAAGTTTATCTATATCGATGAGGTCCAGAGAGGCGGGGACACACTTGTTAGAGCAATAAAACAGGTGGTAGATCAACCCGATAACCGTATCCACTTCGTTCTTAGTGGTTCTGCCAATTTCCTTATGATTCCAGGAATCGCAGAGTCGCTTGCTGGTCGGGTCGCGATAATTGAAGTATGGCCCTTTAGTCAAGGTGAAATAACTGGGACATCAGATAGATTTTTGACCCAGCTACTTGAAGATGCTACAAATCTGGTGCAACCAAAGTATCCTACATTAGACCGGGAATCCTACTTTGAGCGGATTATTCTCGGTGGCTATCCTGAGCCATTGAGATTTAGCTCCTCGAAACTACGGCAAACTTGGTTTGACAGCTATATCCGAACTATGACTCAGCGAGATATTCGTGAACTTTCTCATTTGCGGCAATCTACTGATCTTACCAGACTAATTCGTTACCTTTCTGGTGAAACGGCTCATGAACTAGTAAAGAGCAAGCTTTCTCAGGCCTTAGGAATTGATCGTCACTCGGTAAGTTCATATCTGCCGCTGTTTGAGATGACCTATCTTACCCGGGAGCTTTCTGCCTGGTCTAGAAATCCACTTGGCAAGGTTACTCGGACTCCCAAAATCCATCTCTGCGACACTGGCATTGCCGCGCATTTAACTGGGGTCGATGTTGGGTCCTTGGCAGGAGCAATCTCTCCTCTGCGAGGGCAATTAGTGGAAACATTTGTTCATAACGAAATCTTGAAACAGTCGAGCTGGATTGGAGGAGGAATTGAAATGTTTCACTGGAGAGATAGGGAGGGCGCTGAAATTGACCTGATAATTGAGACTCCTGATGGAAATATCTTCGCAGTAGAGACAAAATCAAGTTCAACGGTTGCGGCTGGTGATTTCAAGTGGTTGCGCAAATTGGAGCAAAAACTGGGTGATCAGTTCAAAGCTGGTATTGTGTTTTATCTGGGCGAACATGCAGTTAGTTTCGGGGATAAATTCTCTGCACTCCCACTTAGCGCGCTTTGGTTTTGAAATCATTGTTTTGGATACTGAGTAATTGCTCGGTCAAATGACGGGCCCGGTTTCGCGTGAATTTCCGGCTTTCCATTCATTGTCGCTGGAAAAGCTTTATTTGTTCATGATGGTCATTTTCAGGCCAATACGTTTAGGTGAAATATATTTCAAACTTTCTTATGGCATCGTAATCCCATTTGATTCCATGCCCAGGCCGGTTAGGGGGAATCATAAAACCATCTTCAATGACTAATTCCTCTTCCAAAATGTCATTGATAAGGGGAAAATGTTCTATCGCAATGCAGCTGCGCGATGACGCAGCTAAATGAATATGCAGCTCAGGGAGAAAGTGAGGGCTGATCGAGGCACCGAATGTTTCTGCAAGCGTACAAATCCTTGTAGCTTCGGTAAATCCACCCACCAAGGGTACATCGGGCATGAGAACAGAGGCAGCTCCACTTTGTGCGTACTGTGCAAACTCGTACCGTTGATGCAGGTGCTCTCCGACGGCAATCGCTATGTTGAGTTTTTCTGATAGGCGCTTGTGACCTGATATGTCCTCGGACACTAATGGCTCCTCCAGCCAATAGATATCGAGTTCCTCAAGATGTCGACCAAAATACAATGCGTCAGTGTATGTAAAACGTTCATTGCAATCCACCATGATCTTTAGTTCGCTACCCACAGCTTCCCGAACTTTTGCTATTCTCTGAATATCTTTTTCGACGCCGAGAGCACCAGCTCGTAACTTGATTGCACCAAATCCTTCATCTTTGTACTTCAGGGCGCCCTCTATCAGCTGCTCTATGGTCATGGCATGTGTGGCACGTCCACTTCCATAAACTGGCACCTTATCCCTATATGCCCCTAACACGCAGTACAAGGGGACGTTCTGTACTTTTGCACGCAAATCCCATATAGCAATATCAATGGCTGAGATGGCTGGCAGTGCATTGGCCTTTCCAAGACGGCGTATTTTTTCGTGAAATTCATGCCACTTTCGATCCCATTCGTGAAGTTCTAAACCAATCAGTTGGTTAGAGAAATCCTGTTCAATCATTGTCCAAATACTTTTACCCCCACCCGTCAGTGCATAGGTGAAACCAGTCCCCACAACTCCACTGCTGAGAGCTAATTCCACAATGATCACTTCAACCTCGGTTGCTCCGGAACCACCTCGAGCGGCGCCAAGAGGGATTTTGAGATAGCGGGTATTAATTGATTGAATCTTCATCTATGTTCCTTCCTAGTTGAAGACTGGGCAGCCAATATGGTTCCTTTGTTTCTGATGGTTGGTTCTCAGCAACTATCGTCCTCTTACTATTCATAACTCGGATATCAAATGTCCATGAACTGACAGGCTATGCCTTCAAGGTAAAAAACAAAACGTGGTGAAAGGCTGCCCAATAAACTTGAACCAACCAGGATTTATACCACAATTATCGTTAAAAACCGAAATTGTTCACTTTTCGTTGCAGCCAAGATTAGCTTGATTCCGGTCAGAAATCTCGTTTTTTCTCAGGCGTGGAGGTGCCCAGCACTATCAGGGTCTTGGTTCCAGTAACTCTGCCTGAACTGCGAAGTCTATCGATCACCGACTTGAGATGCTGGACGTCATGTGCCCTGATCCAAGCCAGAGCATCCGGATCGCCTGCCATGGTGAATACCGCTTCAACTTCAGGGATATCATCTGCAATGCAGGCAATTGCGTCGACCCTCACGTCTCCGGCAAAACGCAGTTCAGTGAAAGCCTCAATCGGCCGCCCCATCTTTACATGATCGATTTTGGTAGTGTAACCAAGAATGATTTTTAGCTGTTCAAGTCTTTCGATCCTTCGTTTTACAGCGGGTACTGATAGTGCGACACGTTCACTTATATCGCCTAGCGTTCGCCTGGCATTTTTGGAGAGAAGACCGAGTATGGCCAAATCGGTTTCGTCAAGCTCCTCTGGAAGGTCTTTCACGAAAGAAATTATAGCAAATACAGCCTAAAACAAAACATTTATTGCGTAAAAGTTTCATAGAGTTCGTAAATGTTGTGGGATAGTCGCAAAGTGATTAATATAAGTCGATTATGAGCAATAGTTTGATTTCAACCGTTCCAGTTCAAACCGACGCGGATTCTCTCGAGGTGCTCGACAGAGTGCAAAGGAGGGTCCTCTGGCTGGCAACCAGCATGATTCATTATGCCAATAAGATCCGGGAATCTAATTCAGAAATAAAAATTGGCGGCCATCAGGCCTCGTCAGCTTCGATGGTTTCAATCATGTCGGCACTTTATTTTGCTCACTTGAGACCCGAGGACAGGGTTTCGGTAAAGCCTCACGCTGCTCCGGTACTTCACGCGATTCAGTATCTTCTCGGTCAACTGGACCAAAGTTATCTAACAAGGTTGCGTTCATTTCATGGACTTCAGAGCTATCCAAGTCGTACCAAGGACCCCGATATAGTTGATTTTTCCACAGGATCAGTAGGCATTGGCGCAACGGCGACCATCTGGAGCGCTCTGTCACAACGATATCTTTCTGGACACTTCGCACCTCAGACTACCGGTAGACACATTGCACTAATCGGAGACGCCGAACTTGACGAAGGGGCCATCTGGGAGGCGGTGGTGGATCCTATCACCAGCCGTCTGGGTGAATTGCTATGGGTTGTCGATGTCAATCGGCAATCGCTGGACCGCGTGGTACCCAACTTTGAAATTAAAAGGCGTAAAGCCATGTTCGAAGCTGCCGGCTGGCACACGATTGAAGTCAAGTATGGGCGTTTCCTTCGGGAGCTGTTTTCGAGAGATGGAGGAGAAGCTTTACAGCGCCGGATTGACTCTATGAGTAATGAGGAATACCAGCGGCTGCTTAGGAGTCCGGCTGAGGTCATTCGACAAAATCTTCCAGGCAACGGTCCAGACAGGCAGATCATAGCCAGGATACTCGATCAACTCAATGACGACGAAGTTTTCAGAGCGATTCGTGATTTGGCGGGTCATGACTTAGCCGATCTTCTGGACGCATTTAGGCTGGCCGATAGTGCGCATGACCGACCGACTGTAATTTTCGCTTATACCATCAAGGCTTGGAGCCTTCCAACTGAGGGTCATCCAGACAATCACTCTTCTCTTCTAACTCAGGCTCAATGGGAGGAGTTAGCCGAATCCTTAGGTACTGAATCCAGGGATCCCTGGTCCAAATTTGAGCCTGGTTCAAAGGAGGCGGATCTATGTCACAAGGCTGCCGAACGGCTTAGGCGGCCCCTTGTTGCTGGGCCTGAGAAAATTGATGTCCCAGGCGAAATTGGTGGATCCTATAAGGGAAAAGTTTCTACTCAGCAGGCATTGGGACGGTTTTTAGTTGGTATCAGTCGGGCTGCTCCGGAAGTGGCATCGAGAATAGTCACGGTGAGTCCTGATGTCGCATCATCTACCAATCTTGGTGGCTGGATAAATAAAGTGGGAATCTGGAATGTCGAACAAAGAGATGATTGGTTCGGTGACGTAAGCGATGTGGCAGTTCACTGGAGAGAGACTCCCTCTGGTCAGCATGTGGAGCTTGGCATTGCGGAGACAAATCTTGTCGGAATGCTGGGCGAACTGGGCGCCACCTGGTCACGCTATGGGAAAACTCTTTTCCCTATCGGAACAATTTATGATCCATTTGTGGGTAGGAGTTTGGAGCCCTGGTCGTTTGGGATCTATTCCGGTGGACAGTCTATTTTGATAGGGACTCCATCGGGAGTGACATTGGCACCCGAAGGTGGAGCTCACCAATCGGTAATCACACCATCGATCGGTTTGGAGCAACCGGGGTGTGTTGCCTGGGAACCGGCTTTCGCTCAGGATCTGGAGTGGACTTTACTTAGCGCACTGAGCCAGCTCGGAAGACCCGATGGAACCTCTTCATACTTTCGCCTAACCACCCGCCCAATAGACCAACACCTTGCCGATGTTCCTCTTGGGGGCGATCACAGAGAGCTTCGAAGAAGGCAAGTGCTTGCCGGGGGTTACCGTCTAATAGAAGCAAAATCACAACCAATGATAACCATTGTTGGAATGGGTGCAGTTATGCCTGAAGCAGTTGCTGCAGCAGATCAGCTTTCTGTCTCAGGAGTTGGTGTTGACCTTATTTGTCTAACTTCGGCTGATTTGATATTCCGTGCCTTTGCAGCGCGCAAGGGGTTTGGTGAGGGAGATGTTTCCATATTGGATACTCTTTTCCCGGTTGAGAGGAAAGCGCCAATTATTAGCGTTATGGATGGGCATCCACACACCCTGAGCTTTCTTTCTGGAATTCATGGTGTGCAGATAACGTCTCTCGGGGTACGGGATTTTGGCCAAGTGGGTGAAATTTCCGATCTCTATAAATATTTTGGTATCGATTCCGAAACCATCGTCGGTGCTGCCTGGGATCTGCTGGATACGACTCAATAGGGCCAGCAAAACAAATGGTAGGTTGCAATATCTTTGTAAAAGTTACCGACCAGAGAAATTTACGCCGGTTGGAAGTGGCGTTATATGGGTGACTTGAAAATGAGAGAAAAATTGAATGGGATATGACCCAGGCGTACTTGGAATTTACGAAATAGGCTGGTGAATAGCCGCCCATCTTTCATCCGTTTCCCATGGTTAAGGCGATAGATGACTCTGCTACTTTCGTGCAAACCGTAAAGTACATGACTATAATAATAGTCATGTCAGAAACCTTACCCTTGGCCTTCGTAAAAGCTCATCTTTCCGAGATAGTAGATCGTGTCGAGCACCAGCACGACCGTGTGACCCTTACACGGAATGGACGACCAACTGCTGTGCTTGTAAGTCCTGATGATCTTGAAGCACTGGAGGAGACACTGGATATTATATCCGATAAAAATGCTCTTAGAGAGATTAAGGAGGCTCGTGAGGAGGTGTCGCGGGGTGATACGGTTGATGGTGAATTTATACGCTCAAAATACTTGAAACGTTGAATAATTGGCAGCTTGCCGTCGCTTCATCAGATGAGCGCAAGCTCGGGCAGCTACCTGAGAAATTCGCTGCGGCAATCGCCGAGTTTATGTTGGGTCCACTTTTGCAAGATCCTCGGAAAATTGGGCATCCCCTTCAGCGAGAACTTTTCGGGCTGTATTCCGCACGAAAAGGGTCGTATCGTATCGTGTACCAAATTGATGTAGAAACGCGGACGGTTCACGTATTACGCATCGATCATCGATCCGATGTGTATAGGCCGCGGTGAAATTACCTATCTATCGATCCGGGTGAACTGGGATGTTCTTGGGTTGATCTCACTAAAGCGGCCAAATGCTGTCGCAGTCCGCCCGTGTCCCTCCTAAATCGCCTCTATGGTAACTATCCAGGTGAGAAATGTGCTGTGCATAGACGGTATTAATCGAGAGCGGTTACAGGGCTGAGTTTTCACTTGGAAATGTCCTTACTACCTGGATTCTTTTTTGATTTCCTGATTCAGTGGTTCTAGTAGTCGATGAGCGAAGAAGTATTCTTTGTCAGAGATCACCCCGCGGAATTAGCCTCTTTTGACGACGAATTGATGATGGGTGTCAACTCTTGGGGGGAAATACGCCTGCTCTCGAAAGAAGCGACGGTGTTTCCTTGCCGAGTTTTTGAGACAGCCATTTTGACGACTCCATCAGCTTCGGGAGCTCGGCTTCTACGGTAAAGCCACTTCTTTGCAGCATCCATACGACGTCCTCTGTTGGAATATTACCGGTGGCCCTGGGGGCAAATGGACATCCACCAATACCGCCAAGACTTGAATCAAGTGCAGCCGCCCCTTCATTTGCAGCTACGTAGGCATTCGCAATTCCGGTGTTGCGGGTATTGTGGAAATGGCAGCGAAGCGGTACGTCGCCAAGCATTCGAATTGACTGCGATACCAGGTATTGAACATCTGCGGGAACCCCGGAACCGATGGTGTCAGCAATCCCCACTTCGTCTGGACTGCCTTCCAAGATCTTCGAAATCAGTTCCAGTACCTGTTTTGGGTTAACCTCACCTTCAAATGGACATCCAAAAGCAGCTGCAATGGCTACTGAGCATCGGATTCCAGCACTTTTTGCTGATCTTGAGACTTCGAGCCAAGTCTGTACTAAATCGGCAGTGGTGCTGCCTTGATTGGCCCTGGCAAATGTGTCGGTGGCGACAACCACGAAGTTGATTTCCGGTATTTTTGCATCTATGGCTCTTTCCACCCCTCTCTGATTCAGAACGAGTCCTATTGAGCGTGACAAAGTCTTGGGTGAAAGTCCACCTATAACCGCTTCAGCATCTGCCATTTGGGGAACCTTTTTTGGATGGGCAAAGCTGGCGACTTCCAATCTGTCAATTCCAGCCTCAAAGCACTGCTCCACTAGTGATATTTTCGATTCGGTGTCAAAGTAGGTTGACTCGTTTTGCAATCCGTCGCGTGCGGCAACTTCGACTATTTGGATCCGTGACACCGTATATCTCCCTTGGTAACAGTGAATCTTTCCCTATAACCCCATGTGAGCTTTAGGTTGTTTTTTTAGTAACGCAAATCCTGATTGTATGGGGAACATTAAAACAAGGCACCAGGTCTGGAAAGATGCGATAAAAAGCCTTCTTTGGAGCTATCTAAACGATGATTTTTTTCGTTGTTCCTGATTTAGATGGGACTGCCAAGGGATATTAGGCGCGATCCTACTCGTTAGGTCCCCACAACTTTTGGTCCCACAACTTTTGGTTGGTTTTCCTTCTGTCACATCCGTGTTGTCATTACTGCGTCAAATCCAGTCGGTTACTCAGCCATACAGGAAAAGTCTTTTTTGGTGGAACATTTTTAACTCAGTAGGGCAAAAATGAGGATAATGAATGCAATAATCCTCAAGAATAACCAAAAATTATAAAATTTGTCACATGTTCTTGATTTTTCTTATCGCTATTTGATACTGTGCCCAATCAACTCGTCAGTGTACTGAGAGTATTTGGGGGGAAAAGATTGGCTGATGAAAAATTTCTTGTAGTCGGCGGAGGAATCGGTGGACTTGTTACAGCTTTGAGTTTGGCTCGCTACGGTATTGGCAGCCACGTTGTGGAGCAAGCAGAAGCTTTTGGAGAGATTGGAGCAGGTCTTCAATTAGCTCCAAATGCATCGAGAATCCTTAATTGGCTCGGAGTGCTTGACCGGGTTATGGAAGACGCCTTTTTCCCCAAGCGATTGATGCTCATGGACGCTATGAATGGGAATGAGCTCACAGCACTTCCCGTAGGTCCTTCATTTGTGCAACGGTACGGCTTCCCCTACTTCGTCACCCATCGGGCGGATCTGCATTCTGCGTTATTTGAAGCATGTGAAAAAGAGCCGCTTATAAAGCTGTCGGCCGGAAAACACGTGGTTGGGATTGAGGATCAGGGTGAGCAAATAGCGGTCAGCTTCAGCGACGGTACTGTAGCCAGTACAAATGCGTTGATTGGTGCCGATGGGATCAATTCCACGATTCGCCGACATTTAATTGACGACGGGGAACCGGTTGCTACCGGTTTTGTCGCCTACAGGGGTACGGTTTCGGTCGATGCTGTGAAACAGGCTATGGGTACAGATGAGCTGAGTGACATGGTGATCTGGATAGGGCCGGGACTTCACCTGGTTCAGTACCCTGTTCGCCGTGGTGAACTATGCAATCAGGTTGCGGTGTTTCATAGCGCCAACTTCGAAGCGGGCGCAAAGGAGTGGGGAACCCCGGAAGAACTCGATGCCACTTTTGCTCAAACATGCGCCCACGTGGCAAACAGCGCCAAATTAATGAACCGGGAGCGCCGCTGGACGATGTTTGACCGACCTCCACATGCGGGTTGGAGTCAAGGAAATGTAACTCTTGTGGGTGATGCCGCCCATCCGATGTTTCAGTATCTTGCCCAGGGTGCCTGTCAGGCAATGGAAGATGCAGTGGTCCTGGCCAAAGCTTTGGCTAAGAATTCCGATGCCAGGAAGGCCTTTGTTGACTACGAACAGGAGCGTTTCCCAAGGGCTTCAATGGTGCAGATTCGAGCACGTTTATTTGGCGAGTTTCTCCATATTGGGGGAACAATGGCAGCGATGCGAAATTATTTATTGGAGAAGCGCCAGGACGAGGACTTTAGCGATGTCGATTGGTTGTACGCATATTCCGCTATTGGAGATTAAGAAGCTAGTAAGAATATAGGGGGAAATTTCATGTCTTTAGTGAGCGAAATAAGCAGTGACAAAGAGGCCTATGATGAGTTAGCCAGGTGCGGTGGGGCTCCGCTTTGGCATCATCTGAAGAGCATGTTTTCTCATGAGCCGCACAGCACCGCAGTTCCATTTTGCTGGAGCTATGAAAAGTTGCGTCCATTGGCATCCTATTTTGCCGAGCATTTGCCAATCGAAGACGCACAGAGACGGGTTCTCATGCTTGTAAATCCACAGTTGCAGGATCCGCCGGCAACTCTTGGTTCGTTATTTGCTGGATTCCAGGTGCTGCTACCGGGCGAACAGGCGCCGGCGCACCGACATACAGCCAACGCATTCCGTTTCATAACCGAAGGTCATGGTGCATATACCACAGTTGATGGAGAGCGGGTGCCCATGAACACCGGCGATTTTCTCCTCACTGCCGGTTGGCAATGGCATGATCACTACCACGCTGGAGATCAACCCATGGTTTGGCTTGATGGACTTGATTTCCCGCTGGTCAACATGCTTGAGGTCGGGTTTTATGAGCAATATCCGGATGGGGTGCAAAAGCCACTAGTCCCGGAGGGTCTTTCTACCAAGCAGTTCATCCACGGGAGGCTAAACCCACTGTGGAGTGAGCCTTCGAGAGTCAATAGTCCAATCGGAAACTACCCGTGGACTGAGACTAACAGAGCACTTGAGGCTATTGCTGATCATGCCGAGGGAAGCGAATATGACGGCACGGTGCTTGAGTATTCGAATCCATGGACCGGGGGCTCAGTGCTGCCCACCATGTCTTGCAGAATCCAGCGCCTGAAGCCTGGATTTTCCGGGCGCCCAAGGCAGCAGACTCCTGGGATCATCGCCCATGTGATTCGTGGGGAAGGTACCACGATTGTTGGTGACACCACGTTGAACTGGAAAAAGAACGATGTTATTGCCATACCAGGGTGGCAGAAGTATCGCCATATAAATGATTCGAAGACCAACGACGCAGTGTTTTTTACTTTTTCAAACGAGCCGGCTATTAGATCATTGGGCTTTTATCGAGAGCAGCTCGACTGAACCGTCGTTAGATCAACGATGATCTGTCTAGATAATCAAAGCGAATTACTAGGAAGGAAATAAATTGCGTTTGGCAAGTTTTGACTGCGGCCGGATCGGTTGTGTCGAGGGTGAAAATATCGTGGAGCTGATTGGCATTGGCGAAAATTCAGAGTTTGCCCATAGCCCGATGCGCACCCTGATCCAGAAAGGCAACTGGTCGTCACTGGTGGGGTCTTCCCGGGGTCCATCGGTTCCCTTGGCAGAAGTGGTTCTCGATCCCCCGGTTCCTGATCCCTCGAAGATTTTTGCGGCTCCGGTCAACTATGTGGATCATCAAAAAGAAATGGAACAGGCTTTTCAGGTTTCCGGACTCGGATTGTTCCTGAAGGCACCCTCATCACTTGTGGGCTCCGGGGGGACCCTGCAGCTTCCCTATCATGATCGGCGCTTTGATCAAGAGGGAGAATTTGCTGTCATAATCGGCAAGATGGCCCGCAATGTAAGTGTGGACAGGGCACTTGATTTTGTATTCGGCTACTCCACCTTGCTGGATATAACAATGAGGGGTGGAGAAGATCGCTCCACCCGCAAATCCTTTGAAACCTTTACACCTATGGGTCCATGGATAGTGACTGCTGACGAATTCGGGGATCCCGCTGACGTAGACCTCAAGTGTTGGGTGAACGGTGAGCTGAGGCAGCATGCCAATACCAAAGACCTGATCTGGGGGGTTGCGGAACTGATTGCCTATGCATCCAGTGTGACTACCCTGCTGCCCGGCGACGTAATTACCACAGGTACGCCCGCTGGAGTGGGTTCTATATTTGACGGTGACATCGTCGAGGCTGAATGTTCAGGAATCGGGGGTCGGCTAAACGTCAAAGTTTCAGCGGCTGGAGCTACCGCATCTGTAACCACTGGCGGAAACTCTGGATCTGCACTTGTTGGTGGATCAAAGGAAAAGGGCGGAAATTCTTGACCAACGAGGTGCACAAATCGGTATCACAATCTTCTCCATTATCCGGAGTTCGGGTAATTGAACTCGGGAGCCTGATAGCTGGTCCTTTTGCAGGTCGGCTACTTGCTGACTTTGGGGCTGAGGTTATAAAGATAGAGGATCCCAAAAATCATGACCCCTTGCGCCAATGGGGAATAGAACGCTCTCAAGGCCGCCCCTTATGGTGGATGGTCCAAAGCAGGAACAAAAAGCTCATAACTTTGGATCTTCGCTCCGAAAAAGGTAAAGAGCTGCTGTTTTCGCTGGTTTCCACCACTGACGTGCTGGTTGAGAACTTTAGGCCCGGAACTCTTGAGAAATGGGGAATAGGACCGGAAGAACTTTGGAACGTAAATCCCCGCCTCATCATTGCCCGGGTTTCAGGCTATGGACAAACCGGGCGTTATTCTAAGCAACCCGGATATGCCTCGGTGGCCGAGGCGCTTGGGGGTATGCGGTATCTCAACGGCTCTCCAGGTGAACCACCTCCTCGCTCAGGACTGTCTCTGGGAGACAGTTTGGCCGGGATGTTTGCCTTTCAGGGGATCTTGACGGCTTTATACTGGAGAGACGCCAAAGGAGGCGAGACTGGACAGATGGTGGACGTGTCCCTAGTGGACTCCTGTTTTTCCATGCTGGAAAGTGTAGTGCCCGAATATGGTGCCGTCGGAGCGGTGCGTCAGCCATCAGGTACTGGTATTAAAGGTCTGGCACCTTCTAATCTTTTCAAGACTCGGGATGGCAAGTGGATTATCATTGCCGCCAATCAGGATAGCGTTTTCGGCCGACTTACCAAAGCAATGGGCATGCCGATGCTGGCGCAAGACCCAAAGTTTTCCACCCATATTGCCCGTGGCGAAAACCAAGAGGAGATTGAATCGATTATCGCCGATTGGGCCAGCAAATACACCTCCGAGGAGTTGGTAAGGATTCTGAGCGAGGCTTCTGTAGCCGGGGGTCCGGTATATACGGTGGCAGACATATTTAGTGACCCTTATTTCAGGGAGCGTGAGCTTCTGATCCAACTCGAAGATCCCGTTCTTGGACCTATCACTATGCCTGGAATAGTTCCGAAGCTCTCGCAAACTCCTGGTGAAATAAAATTTGCAGGCCAGGCCGATCCGGGAGCGCACAACCGGGAAGTTTACGGCGGCCTTTTGAATCTCAAGCCTGACGAGATCGAAGAACTAAGCGCGGCAGGGGCGATATGAACTGCAGGAAATATATCCGGATAACTCAAGCCGCAAACGGCAGTTTAGCTTTTTGGCCAGGTTGCAAAAGCGGAATTTATGGTTCAACCATAGCTTTGAGCTGGCCAGCTATATCGAGTGCGAATCTCGGGGTGGCTATGGCAATTCAAGCTAGGAGGTGTCTTGCGGGCTGAGGATTAATTGTTTTGATATAGGTCAATCCAGGTACTGAATACGAAATAATTAGAAGCAGCTGCCTGGTTTGCATAAATCCAACTTTATGTTTCATCGGTCATGGCGAGCGGAGATTCTCCAAGCACGACTCGTGACTATGCGTAATTGAATTTCAATTGGCACTAACGATATTTGTCTGGCCACCAATTTGGTGAGCCTGGGTTTTTTGGGGGATATAAGTATTATGAAATTGAAAGTTGTAACTGCATTAGCAGGTTCGATGTTGGCGCTGGCAGCCTGTGGCTCGTCTTCGACCAGTTCGACGGCATCGTCAGCATCTAAGGCTCCTGTAAGAATCGGAGTTGATACATCCCTGACTGGTCCATTAGGTGCTCTCGGACTTGGTGAGCAGCGGGGTGCGGAAATGGCAGTGAGCCAGCTGAACGCAAGTGGTGGAATTGATGGCCATCACGTCATCTTGGATGTTCAAGACGATCAATCAAATTCCACTCAGTCGCTTTTGGCTTATCAAAATCTGGTAGCCAAAGGAGATGTGGGGGTGGTGGGATCTATCGATGACAATGGGATCCTGGCAACTGTTGGGGCTATGAACAGAAAGAAAGTACCCTATATCGCAACTGCACCTATTCAAGGGACTACCTCTCACTATTTGTTTGGCGAAGTCAACACCGGTTCCCAATACGGTTCGAGGCTCGTACCATACATGAAGGCGAAGGGACTCGTTAATGTGGCGGTACTTTACGATTCCCAGTATTCTTTTGCAATCGATGCCTACAAAGGATTTGTAACAGCAGCCAAGGCAGCTGGAATCAATATCAAGCTGGTACAGACGGATTCACTAACCAGCACTGACTTCAGCGCTTCTCTTTCCAAGGTGAGCGCAGCTAACGTCCAGGCTTTAGTGGTGCTCGATATCGGTGCTGGACCTGTGATTCTGGCAAAGCAGTTTGCGGCGCTTGGACTTTCCAGCAGCGTGAAGCTTCTAATGACTGGAGCTGAAGCGGCTCCAGAGTTTCTTCAGCCGGCCGGTACTGCGGCTAATGGGATTGTGATGGATGCCACTCCGAATGTGATAGTAAATCAGCTGCCTGCATCGCCGCTAAAGACAGCGCTTACCAAGCTTTCCGTTCCTTATCAGCAAAAATATGGTCGGCTTCCATCCCAGTTTGCCACGTCAGGTTACACAGGTGTGGAACTTATCGCAGCTGCGATCGAGAAAGGCAAGTCCACGTCACCTGCTTCAATAACCAAGGAGCTTTCGAATATGTCGATCCTTCTCCCGGGAGGGGATTACCACTATTCCGCTACCAATGTGTCAGGGTTGCAATCTAACGCAATATTCCTAGTCAGGGTTGTAAATGGGGCATATGTGCCTACCAGCTGGCAAAAGAAGCAGTTTTCCTCGAACATGAAATAACACATAAGACTCTCTGCACGGAGCCAGTCTGTCGCAGAGAGTCTCGATCAATTGATTTTTTAAACCGAAGCCACGGTCCAGGTGGCTCTGAGAGCTGTAACTTAAGCTTGGCAAGCCTAAATCAAATAGCTGAATTTGAAAGTTTCTGCCAAATAACTCAGAGAAAAATAGATATAAAGGATCAAGCAATTGGTTGGGGAAGGATGACCCAGGGGGGTTTGGAGCTTGAAACTGGAAGTTATTTCCATTTTGTTCTCTATATGCAAACGGATTAGGAGAGTAGTGAAGGTGCACCTTAGAGAAAATCAGTTTGGTGTTATTTTTGGTGCGAGACTGAGAGACTTTGGACTTCAAAGCTTCAACCAGCGAATTTCCCCAATGTCTGGAGGTGACTGTGAGCTTGACTGAGCAGACCAGGTCTGAGATTCTCAGAGTTGATTCAGTATCGAAGACATTTGGTGCGGTGAGAGCTTTGCACGACGTCAGTCTCAGCGTGTCTGAAGGGGAGTGCCGTGGGATTATTGGGGCTAACGGCGCGGGAAAATCCACACTCTTTAGAATCATTGCACGCCACATGTCATCCGATTCAGGCCATGTGTCGTACCGCGGGAAGAGCCTGGCACATTCGCCAGCTCATAGCCTGGCCGGCATGGGGCTGGCAATAGTTTTCCAGGAGGCATTGCCATTTCAGGATATGACAGTTCAGGAGAACATCATGGTAGGGGGCCATTCAACTTTGAGGCATGGTTTCCTCGCTGCAATGCTGAAGACGCCTTCCAGGAGAGTCGAAGAAAACGAAATCAGAACACGGTCCTGGGAGATCATCGATCGCCTGGGTCTTAGTGACATCGCGAACGAGCATGCCCAGGAATTGCCGTTTGGGATGCAGCGTCTGGTTCAGATTGGACGAGCTTTGTGCGGGCGTCCAAGATTGCTACTTCTTGACGAGCCTGCTTCAGGACTTCGATTCCAGGAAAGAAATGCCCTTGCTGAGGTGCTGAAAAAGCTCATTTCTGAAGGACTGACCGTAATGTTAGTGGAACACGATGTCCGCTTTGTTTTTTCGCTAGCGGAGAGCATAACCGTACTTGATCTCGGGGAAGTTATTGCTGAGGGAACCCCGCAAGAAATAAGGGAGAATCCGCAAGTTATTGAGGCTTATCTTGGGACGGCTGCAAATGCTTGAAGTTGCTAATTTGGTAGTTCACTATGACGGCGCTGTAGCGGTTGACGATGTCACCATGAGGATTGAAAACAGCGAGCTGGTTTCACTTATCGGGCCCAACGGTGCTGGAAAATCCTCTCTCATCAAGGCAGTTGCCGGGTTGGTTCCAATTGATGGTGGAAAAGTTTCGCTCCAAGGCCGACTTGCCTACGTACCGGAAGGAAGGCAGTTATTTCGGGACCTCACCGTGGATCAGAATCTACGTCTAGGTGCGTGGCCCAACAGGCGCCAAAGTACCGATTACGTATACGACCTCCTTCCTGAAATTAAAAAATTCGAAAAGCGCAAGGCGGGTCAACTATCCGGCGGAGAGCAACAGCTTGTTGCGGTTGCCCGTGGGCTAATGGCTAAGCCGGATCTATTGGCTATTGACGAGTTGTCACTCGGTCTGTCGCCCTTGGCCGCGGCAAAGCTGGTGTCGAATCTAATTTCGCTCCATGAATCCCTTGGAATTGCACTGCTGATTGTGGAGCAAAGTGCAACAGTTGCACTGAAGATGTGCCAGAGGGCTTATGTCATGGAGGCAGGAAGGATAGTGAAGTCTGGGACAAGTTCTGAGCTCATTGAGAGTGGCGAAATGTTGGATGCATATTTAGGTGGAATGGGAGATGGGCAACCATGAATCAGTTGATTGGGTATTTGATCAACGGGATTGCCGTAGGCTGCATTTATGCAATGCTGGGTAGTGGGCTGGTGGCTATTTATAGAGTCACGACTGTTGTTAACGTAGCGCAAGGCACCTTTGCAGTTATGGGAGGGCTGATAGCGTCATCGGCATTGTCCTTCGGCCTCCCACACGGCCTTGGAGAGCTTGTTGGCGTGATTGCAGCAGGTATTTTAGGTTTGCTGGTTGGCAAAATTGCCCTCACCAAAGGTGGAATTTCGCCTATCTCCTCCTTGGTTATTACAATCGGTTTGGCAGTGGCAGCATATGCACTAGAAGTGGGATTATGGGGAAGCCTTCCTGTTTCTTTGGCAGGTATCCGTTCGGTACTGAGGTTTTCAGGAGTAGCTATTCAGGACCAGTATCTTCTGATTATCGCAGTATCAATTGTTATCTTTATTGGCCTCTGGGCCTTCTTTTCGAAGAGCTACATTGGACTTGCACTTACTGCGTGTTCAAGCAACAGTTATGGCGCAAGGGTGATGGGAATCGATGTACGCCGCATGGGCGTGATTGCATTTGGTTTGGGAGGCGTCCTGGGTGGTTTGAGCGGAATTTTAATCATGCCGGTACAGCCCCTGTCGTTCAACTCTGACATCAACTTAGTAGTTATGGGATTTGCAGCCGCAGTAATTGGAGGAATGACACGATTTGAATATGCGCTTGCCGGAGGGGTTGTGCTTGGGGTAGTCGAAGAACTTATAGCGGGCTATTGGCAAGCAAGGTATCAACTTGAGGTTGCGCTTGGCATAGTGATACTAACCATGGTTTTTGAAGGAGCGCTAAATGCTCGCCGGGGGACTGCAGCATGGCGATAGATACTCAGAAGGTGCAAGAGATTTCGAAATCTAAGTCCGGTTCGCGCCTTCCCCTTTTTGGGGCTGCGATTGCTCTAATAGTAGCCCTGTTGCTGCCATCAGTCCTGAATTCGGCAAACTCAAGCGTGTACGTGTATACCATGCTCTATGCAATTGTGGCGGTTGGTCTTTCACTTTTGATTGGTTATGCGGGCCAGGTTTCACTTGGCCAAGCAGTCTTCGTGGCAGTTGGAGCGTACACCGCAGCGATTCTAAGCGCCCACGGAGTACCGACTATTTTGGCGTTCATATTAGCTCCATTTGTCTCTATGATGGTGGCGCTAATCGTCGGCATTCCGCTACTGACACTTAGGGGAAACTATCTTGCATTTGGCACGCTGGCGCTGCAGCTAATAATTTTGGGGGTAGTGGCAAACACTACTTTTCTCGGGGGTTCTCTAGGCATTCCAAGCATTCCTCAACTGGGTTTAACCTCATCGCTGCAACTGGGTTCGGCTAAAAGCTATGCCTGGTTGAGTTTGGTTTTGCTGGTAGGAGTGTTAATTGTAAGCCGGAATCTTATAAATTCCCGTCCCGGACGTGGCCTTAGAGCACTGGCGACTACTGAGATTGGAGCAGCAGCGGCCGGGGTGCCAGTCGGGCGATATCGGTTATATGCATTTCTACTTTCTGCTGCCTACGGCGGAATTGCAGGCGCAGTTTATGCATTTTTTACCGGATTTATATCCCCTAATAGTTTTTCCGTTTTACTATCGATCGAGTTTATCGTAATGATTATGGTCGGGGGTTCCAGAAGTATCTGGGGAGCGGTGGTTGGTGCTTTTGTAATCAGTATTTTGGTTCAGGTGCTAAATACTTTGGGTACTTTGCATGGTTTACCGAATTCAATGCCAGCGATTTTTTCGTATGCTGCTTATGGACTTTTGCTGGTAGTGATTATCAGATATATGCCAGATGGGATCGTGGCCTGGTTTGGAAAGAGGTTGGGGCGCCTCACAACGGCTTCAAAGAACCTGGACTAATTGAATGCTTGGGGTGCAGGCACTATCAAGCCGCAGGTAAGCCTTGATTGGAATTGGTTGATTGTTGAGTGGCCAACCAGGTGCTTTGATGTTCCGTCATGGATTGAATTGCAGGTGGTGGGGCTTAGTTTTTGGTTGAGGATGTGACTAAGAAGAGTTGCAATGTTGGTGTTCAGGTTACGGACTTAGCAGGTTCGACCTGGAGCAGCCGGCTTAGAGCTATAGGATAAATTTAGTGGAGGTTTAATGTAACCGAGTTCTGTGGCAAGTGAATTTGCCTTGATTTCGAATTGCGTGACACTGTCGGGCAGGTTATTCGAGTATCGGAGCAGGTTCATTATTCACTCTGGTCAAAAAAATAGGTGATATCCAGCTCAAATCTCCCCAATTTGCCGTTCTTCATGTATTGACACGCGAACAGCCGCTCGATCAACGAACGATTGGTTTGCGGTCGTCCCTAGACAGATCAACTGTGGCTGACATTGTTTCACGGCTGGTTCGAAGGGGGTTGATTGAATCAAGTGATGATCCGAATGATGGACGGCGAAAGTGGATAATGCGTAGCGAGTTGGGTCGCCGGATTCACCAGTCAGCAGCGGTCAGTGCTCTTGAGATTAATGAGTCCCTTCTTTTCCCGGTGAGCACTTCAGAGCAGCTTTCCTTGCTTGCGATACTCAATAAGATTGTTCACTATCACGAGAATTGCAGACAGGATCGGGTCACGAACGGTATGTGACACTAGAAGCTTGAGCGGTTTTGGTGATGAGGAACACGTAATTGCCGGATTGATATGTTGGGATTTGTGGTTATCTCTTGAAGGATATCGTGGGAGTCGGGATACTGGCGCCAATTCGGCGCTAACTTTAAAACTTTGCCAAGTATACAAATAAAATCAGTTCCAGATGAAGTGCATGCCGAACTCCGTAGGCGTGCTGCGATGGAAGGAAAGTCACTCCAGGAGTATCTCCTGGGGCGCCTTATCAACGAGGCGCGTTTTCCAACTCTCGATGATCTTTTGACTTGGGTTGATAGTAGAAGCGGTGGGAATGTGTCTTTCGACTATGCAAATAGTGTTATCCGGGAGCAGCGAAGTTCGAGGTGATCGTTGTCGTCGCCACTGTAATTGCTCCGGCGCTGGCAGATGATGACATTGATGGCAAGCGTGTCCGGAATCGTTTGCGTGGAGAACAGATCATAGCACCGGAGTTGCTTGACCTTGAGGTGGTCTCAGTATTGCGCAAAGCTGTATTTGATGGAAAGCTGGACCGATTGCGGGCAGATTTGGCGCTTATTGACTTGGCGGACCTTAGTCTCGGGACGGTGAGTCACCGGCTGCTGCTGCCAAGGATCTGGGAACTGCATCAGTATGTGACTCCTTATAACGCGGCATATGTCGCCTTATCAGAAGCAATCAATGTGCCCTTGGTTACTGCTGAGAGGCATCTTGCCCAGTCGCCAGGCTTGCGATGCGTTGTCGAGTGCCTGGATAATACTGCAAATTAAGATTTCGAAACTGCCATTCTGGGAACTGATCTATTGTCAGGTATCGGTTTGGATTTCAAATTGAGATTCGGTTCAGGCAACTTTGAACTAAATGTTACAGAGGGAACTAATCATCGACTGGTTTTCTGCGCTCGAGTTTTCGCTGAGAGTTTCGTTTCTTTTCTTCGAGACGATTTCGTACAGATGCTCTGGTGGGTTTAGTGGCGGTGCGTGATTTTGGAACTTTGGCTGCCTTTTCGAGCCTTTCCATAAGCTTTTCCATGGCTAGTCTACGATTTTGAGTTTGCGACCTTTGAGTTGAGGCAACTACCGACAGCTGCTCCCCATACTTTTCGATGATCCGTAACTTAATGTGGGGACTGGTTCTTATTTGAGTTAGATCACAGATCAGTTCCACTTTGGAATCTGAGGTGTTGACGTGTTGACCCCCAGGGCCGGAACTTCGTGAGAAGCGCCAGGTAAGTGCCGATGTAGGTATTTTTATCCCGGGTTTCACAGTAGGCATATGACGTTATTTTCTTGCTCAGGTTTTGGCGAATTGCATTTGGGGCGAGGTCTGTTTGGTGATGCTATATCGATTATTCAAGGCAGTCCAGAGTACCCGGTAGGGGAATTAATTCGACTTCCTGAGTCCCAAGTTAATTGGCATTTTTTTCTCAAATGTTGCCTCAAGCCCTTGGATAAGTACATCTAGTCCGAACTCATAGCGGTCGACCATTTTATTGTTGTTATGATCCACGGCTGCCCGGTGAATATTGGGAAACTCCTTTTCCGGCAGTGATGCCAAAAAATCTCTAAAGTCACTTACGTTTTGTTCTCCGGTGGGGGTCTGGTTCTCCCCGCTTTTTTGCAGGTATTCCTCATAAACAAATGCTGCGGTATAGAGGCCGATGATGTCTCCCACATAGAAGCCAAGATAGCCTGGAACGCCATTGCTCACCAGGGTAGCCATCATCTTTTCAAGCACAATCGCAAAGTTGGGTCCAATGGGAATTCGTCCCAGTGTCAGGCTGACCAGATCCTGGTGTTTGAGAAATATCCTTCTCAGTTCCTGACCCATTGATCTAATAGACTGCTGCCATTTAGTGGTATTGAATATCTCCAGATTCACTTCCTGAAAAATGGCATCGATCAAAGCCTGTGTCAATTTCTCTTTGGATTCTATATATGGATACAGTGCTCCGGGAGAGACGTTCAGCTCTTTTCCAACTCTTCTCATCGATAGACTTTGAAGCCCCTCATTATCTACTATTTCAAGTGCGGTAGAAACAATAAGTTGACGTGAGAGAATATTTCGCTTTTTTGATCTTTGATTTGATTCAGTTTGAAGAGGTTTCAAAAAGACCTATCCTATCTTTTGAATTGCGGTGCCGTAAATTTTCTAGATGATCGAATTATACTCTCTGAACAGCGTTCAAATATATCAGATGAAATATAGAAGTTTTTCTGTAAAGGAGGCTCTGTGAGCTTCGCAATTGAGGCAGAGAATTTAGTCAAGGTGTTTAAAGGCGGAGTCCGGGCGGTAGATGGAATAAGCCTTTCAGTCGAAGCTGGCACGGTTTTTGGACTTTTGGGACCCAATGGGGCTGGTAAAACCACTGCCGTGAGAATCCTCACCACGGTTGTACTTCCAGACAGTGGAAAGGCCTCCGTGCTTGGTCACGACGTGGTCAAAGATTCCGAGGCTGTTAGAGCCAATATTGGTTTGGCAGGCCAATTTGCTGCGGTGGATGAGAATTTGACTGGACTTGAGAACCTCAGGATGATCGGACAGTTAACAAGGCTTGGACGAAAAAGGGCGATACAGCGGGCCAATGAACTGCTGGAGATGTTCGAATTGACCGAGGCATCCAGAAGAATTGCCAAGACATATTCAGGAGGAATGAGACGCAGGCTTGATTTGGCTGCAGCTTTGCTCCATAGTCCGCCAGTATTGTTCTTAGATGAACCTACTACCGGACTGGATCCTTATTCCCGGCAGTCGCTTTGGAATGTGATTGAACAACTGGTGCAGGACGGGACAACAGTACTTTTGACCACTCAGTACCTTGAAGAAGCTGACCGTCTGGCCAGGCTTTTAGCCGTGGTTGACCGCGGCAAGGTTATTGCAGAGGGAACACCCAGTGAACTAAAAGCAAGGCTTGGTTCGACAGTGATTGACCTGGAGATGGGAGACGAAGGACAGGCTGAAGCTATTGGTCGACTGCTGGGAGAGAAGACCGGTAAGAATCCCCGGGTGACCGGATTGAAAGTGGAGCTTCCTCTTGAAAGGGGTCCTGCCCAGGTGCGAGAGCTGTTGGAACTTATGGAAAACGCCGATTTGATGCCCAGGCACCTCGATCTTAGGGAGCCAAGTTTGGATGATGTGTTCTTGTCGCTGACCGGACATGCTGCAGAAGTAACTGGGGAGGTGGCCAAGTAATGACAATTGCTGTTGGACGTGAAGAAGTAATAGCTCAGAAGGGAATCGGAAGATTTATCTCCGACATGCTTGTAATAGCTGAGCGTAATTTGATAGCCCTTGTCAGGATACCTCAGTCACTTTTTTTCTCAAGTGTCCAACCGATAATGTTCGTTCTTTTGTTTCGCTATGTATTTGGTGGAGCAATTAATGTTCCCGGCCATTCTTACGTTGATTTCCTGATGCCGGGAATATTTGTTCAGACAGTGGCTTTTGGCTCGATAGGTACAGCAATTGGCCTCGCGGAAGATATGCAAAAAGGGTTTATCGAGAGGTTCAGGTCATTGCCAATGGCCCGATCTGCAGTATTGGCAGGAAGAACCACAGCCGATCTTGTGAGGAACGTTGGAGTGCTGATACTTATCACCATCGTTGGAATGCTGGTCGGTTTTAGGATCCATACGAACGCTCTGGCTTTTATCGGAGGAATGGGACTGATCCTTCTTTTTGCGTATGGTCTGTCATGGGGCTTTTCAATCATCGGTCTGATTGCTCCAAATACCGAAACTGCTCAAGTGATGTCTTTCCCGCTTCTGTTTCCGCTCACATTTGCTTCTTCTGCATTTGTTCCAGTCCAGTCGATGCCGGGTTGGCTTCAATCCTTTGCTAACAACCAGCCGATTTCAATTTTGGTCGATGCTATGAGAGCACTTTCAAATGGGGGTCCAACTGCGGGCTATGTTGTCAAATCACTGATTTGGTCGGTAGTGATTCTGGCTGTGTTGGCTCCATATGCGGCTAGGAGATTTAGAAGGAGCTATTAAAAGGCAGTACTTTTCTTTTATCCAGCCTTGTAACTACTTGCAGTAGGACGACAGTCGAGCGAGTTTGAACCAGCGGGTGCGCATTCCCCTTCCGCAAGGGGGGTCAAGCGACCTCGTTCTTTGTTGGCCCCCCTGATTTACGTCTAGGAAGTTTTTGTTTTCTATATACTTCTTCACCGTCTCTAGCGGGGCTCCACCATATGATATGACAACGCATGAAGGTGACCAAAAGTGGTTCCCCCACAAAGCATCTTGGACTTCCGGCCAGTTCTTTGCCCTTTCTCTCATAGCTGAGTGTGTCTTCATGTACATTACCAGGCTTGACAGGGCAACTTTAGGTGGGTAGAGGTGATCAGCAGATGGGCATGATCGCCGTCTGTTTCAAAAGAATCGAGCCTGTTGTCAAGGTAAACCCTACTATAGCTGTTTTGTACTCTGCACTTTTGCTAACCATGTCGCCATGAGCCATATTCCGATTTGGCTGTACGAAGTGTCAAAAACTCACATCCTGCCACCTGGGTAACTTGCGCTCATTTATCCCCTGCTTTAATCACTGAAGTTGATTCAGCATGACGAAATCGACGAAATGGAAAGATATGCAGCAATCAATCTCTAACTAATTGTCATTAGACCCAACGGCTTGGGACTGGTTTCCTGACCTAAAACGTGCTGGTCACAGCTGTATTTTCTCACTTAACTGCAAAGTTATGTAACGGATCCTGTTGTAGCAGCGATTTCATTTTCAGTAAATGCGCATTGGGCTAGCACTACTGATGGTGGGCAGGCGAAAGTAATAGGCGCTGTGTATGTCTGTTGGTTTTGCCAAGCCTGAATATGCCGAAATGCTAATAAGAGGAGGAAACTGAATGCGATTGCGAAACTTTAAACGCAAAGCCATAGGACTAAGTCTTTCTGCAGCGGCTCTTGCAGGAGTAGGACTAATGTCCTACGCAGGTGATTTGCCGATTCACTTAGCGGATTACACTTCGAGCACCTCGCAGGTGCAACTTCCGGCTGCAACTGATGCCACAGCCAATGTCCCGCCTGGCGAAATATTCGGGTTGTGCACAGCGTACCTAAACCACATCTCCGGTGAAGCTACCACCAGTACAACTTCGCCAAGTTCAACTACCACAACTTCGGCATCAACCACCACCACTTCGTCTTCGTCGTCAACTACTTCTTCAACCAGCGGATCCTCGACGACTAGTTCTTCCACCACAGCTTCTGACCAGGATAACCTGAAGGTTCCCCTGGTGCTAACCAATGCTGCCAAGGCGAAGGGGGAGACGGTGCTTCAGTTGTGTGCGGCTGTCAATCCACAACATGCAAAGCTGAAGTTGTTTGAAGCTGTCAAGGTTGACGCTGACGACACAACCACTACTACGGTGGCGCCAACCACCACTACGACAACTGCACCGACTACCACCACTACATCTGCTGCGAGCTCGAGTTCGCTAAAGGATGATTCGCATGCTGACGTTTCGAGTTCTAATCGAACCGACAGTGCCGATACACATCAAAAGTCATCTGACCAGAGCGTTTTTGGATCAGATCACAGCAGTTCTTCCAATAAGGGTTCAATAGGTCTAAATCTAAATACTCACTTCAATGTACATGTAAGAGTAAGCGGCAATCAGGGTTAGCGTTGGGTGCGGTGGCCTAAAAGGCGCGGGTCACCGCACTTACCCCTCCCATCTGTCGAAGCCAGTTCTTTAGCAGGTTTTTCGTCGAATAGATAGTTCCAGTTCAGTGACGATCTTTCGATTTGGACAGAAGCTTGAGATATGAAATTCCAAATTTAGCGAAATTGCGACTTGCACCCCAGTAACTCTTGAGAAGTTCTTCGAAGAGTTCATCTTTTCCTTGATAGGGGAACCAATTGATTTCAGACAATGGACGACCTGGATCAGTCATCACCGCAGTTCTGATTGCAAGGTTCTGTATTCCGGAATCAGCATGATATGAACCTAACCCGGAGTCTTTGACACCGCCATAGGGAAGATAGGGATTAGCAATCGTGAGGATTACATCGTTAAGGAGCGCACTGCCGGTGATCAATTTAGAGATGACCCGTTTGCCTTTGGATGCATCTTTTGTCCAGACGCTTGAATTGAGTCCAAAGCGACTGTCATTAGCCAGTGCGATAGCTTGTTCCTCAGAGTCGAACCTCATAACCGGTAGGACTGGACCGAATGTTTCTTCCTGCATGATTTCCATTTGATGAGTGACGTCAGTAAGAATCATAGGAGGAATTAGCCTTGAAGTTGGATTCCATTTATCTGGATCTAGACCGGTCAGCAGTTTCGCTCCTTCCGAGATCGCCGCCTTGACCTGGCTCTGTATGGTCTGGAACTGGGCCGAAGTTGTAATTGGTCCTATATCGCTAGAGTCATCAGTCCCGAGTTTTAGTTTGCTGGTTTGCTCCACTAGGCGGTCAAGGAAATGGTCATAAATAGAGTTCTCCACGTAAAGGCGTTCCACCGACATGCAGACCTGACCGGCATTTGAAAAAGCTCCCCAGGTGGCGCCATTGACTGCACGTTCGATATTTGCATCTTCAAACACAATCATTGGATCTTTGCCACCCAGTTCTAAAGTGTTAGGAATGAGTAAAGGTCCAGTTGCAGATGCAATTGCTTTGCCAGTGTTTACCGATCCAGTGAAGTGAACAAAGTCTGGTTTTGATTCAATCAGAGCTTCACCGAGTAACCGCCCTCCATGTGTCACTTGTACCGTTCCTTCGGGTATCCCCAGTTGTTTGAAGATCGATTCCATTAGTATCCCGACTTCTGGAGTTTCTTCCGAAGGTTTCATTATCACCGAATTTCCCGCCGCCAGTGCTTCTACGACTGGGATCATGGCCAGCATGAATGGGAAATTCCATGGGGAGATGACAAGCACCACCCCTCTCGGCTTGTATTCGACATAGGAATGTTTGCCAATGAATGTGATTGGGGTCTTAACTCTTTGTTTTCCAAGCGCTTTTGGCGCCCTTTTTTCAATTTGAAGAATTGCGTCAGCAACTACCATAACTTCAGTAGTGAGCGCTTCTCCAGGTGGCTTCCCGGTGGCCCTCGATATAACCCTGGAGATTTCTTGCTCACGTTCCACGATCAAATGACGAAGTTGAGAGAGAACCTTCATCCTTTGTGGCATGGGTAGGGTAGCAAATTCTTTCTGGGCTGATCTTGAGGCGCTAAAGATAAAAGGAATTTGCCCGAGTGGAGTTTCGGAATTTTCAGACGTTAGATTTTTGAGACGATCTTCTGCACTGGCCATATTTCCCCCTAGGTGACTTTGATCAGCTTATCGGTACTGTCCTTATTTTCTAGGAAGTATTTAACTGCGGTGTCAATGTAAGTCGCAAAATCGGGGCAGCTGATCCTCAGGGCGGCAAGGTCCTGCTGCGCCTGCGAACTGTCATATACCGGTCCAATACTGAAATACTCAAGAGTCTCTTTTTCTACTCCTAGCCATCTTCTAAAGGAGGGAATTGAAAGCGCCGCTCCTACCAGGGACAGAGGAATCGAATACTTTGGCTTTGTCCCGAGTTGAGCCTTGCATATCATTTCAAATGCTTCTCGGGCCCTGTGGGGCACAGGATCAACTAGGTGGTAGACCTTTCCAATTGATCCCTCATAGTGGGAAAGATAGGCAACCGTATCTACCACAAAATTAACTGGGACCACATTGAAGAGTGCTTCGCCTCTACCAAGATTTGGAATTGGAAGGCGTGAGAATTTGTCGAGGAACCGCATAACAAAATAGGGACCATCGAATTTATCGGTCTCTCCGGTTCTGGAGTCACCCATGACTACTCCCGGCCTAATAATGGTGGTCGGTATTTGATCCCAGTTTCGCTGAACAATTACCTCTGCTTTGAATTTTGTTGATTCATAAAAGTTTTTGAATCCATTTATGTCAATCAATTCGGTCTCCAGCACTGTCCCTTTTCGTCGACCTGATACATAAGCTGTGCTGAAGTACAAATACCGCTGTAAGTTGGGTAGTCCCTTAGCCCAATTGGTGACGTTTAGGGTGCCCTGGACATTTACTTTTTCTGCAATTTCCTCGCCTACTGCAAGGTCATAGATGGCTGCAAGGTGAAAAAGATGTGATATTTGACTCGTGTCCAAGTGAATATCAGCATTGGTAATGCCAAGATCTGATTTTGTAATATCACCTAATATTATCTCGAATCTTCCGTTGCTCGATTCAGTTTCTCTGTCGAGTTCTCTAACAGCATTTTCCGCTTTTTCGATTTGGCTTGGGTGGACGAGTAGCTTAAAATTCTCCTCTGGATGGATACCAGCCAACTTTCGAACCAGACGGGTGGCGATGAAGCCGGGAAATCCCGTTATGAAATGTGACACTTGTGCCTTCTTTCTACACAACTGGTTAATTCCCAAGTTAGCAGGGAGGTATGTTTCGATCCTCCCTACTACGGAAGTATTAGTTTCTAATTTAAGAAAGGCGCGCTAAAGGATGAATTCAGTTCCCAAGCTGTTCAGAACGCGAAGGCGAAGCCTAAGGTAATCGCAGAGTTGACTTTAGCTGTGTTTTCTTTGAAACAATATTCGTTTGATTTTGATTAAGTGCTAATAGACAATAAGTACTATACTTATGCTATGGTGCGCCATAGGGATAACTTAACAGGCAAGCTCTTACGACAGGCGCGTATCAGCGCCCGACTGTCGCAGACCGAAGTAGCACGTCGTGCCCTAGTTGCTCAAAGTGTAATCAGCGCCTATGAGTCAGGTCGTAGGGAGCCGTCATTCTCAACGCTCGAACGCCTCATACGGGCTACGGGGCACCGTTTAGTCCTCGACGTTGAACGATCGAATGATTATTCGCTCGGCCTACCCGACACCCCGTTAGGGCGCCGTCTCCGCCAGCGTCGACGTTTATTACTGGCTTGTGTGGAGCGTCACGGGGCGAAAAATATCCGCGTTTTTGGAAGTGTTGTGAGGGGTGAAGATCGGCCTGATAGTGACGTCGATTTCGTGGTTGACGTTAATCCAGGAACAGGGTTGTTTGCCTTAGAAGCGCTACGCAGGGAGCTTTCGGCGATTCTTGGCACAGCAGTTGACGTGGCGCCATCAGATAGCCTCCGACCGCGGGTTCAGGAAGAGATCGAAAACGAGGCTATCCCATTATGAGCTCTCGACATGATGATGAACGTCTCAGCGATATTCTTGAAGCGATTATCGCAATTAGAAGTCACCTCGCCCATGGTGACCTCTCTGACGGACTTGTTTTCGATGCTGTTCGGTTACGGTTGATCGAAATAGGGGAGGCAGTGAAGCTGTTGGATCCTAAATTTTTAGTTAGTGAGCCGGATGTAAGATGGTCGGACGCGTCGGGGATGCGCGACTGGCTAACGCACCATTATTTCGACGTTTCCCGGGCAGTGATTGAAGCCACAATCACTGAAGATCTTCCGTTGCTTGAAGCAGCTATCCTGCGGCTTCAAGCACGCTTTTGACTTTTCCGAATTGCGAACCAGCAATGACCCAAGTAGTAATGATGGACACAGAGAGAACTTGGATTTCATAAAAAGCCTGGAAATAGGTAAGTATCATAGCGGACCGTAGGATTATAGAAATTTCTCCTACTGGAAAATCAAGTGATTTTTAATATCTTTGTTTCAGACCATGGAATCTAAGCTCAAACTGTCGCAGTTGTTTCGAGCCTGGCTATCTGAAGCTCCAAATGTTGTAACCCATCTTCTGGATCAAATTTCCTGCGATATTCCTGTAGATGTGTTTAGTGCGACACGTATTACTGCTCCGAGGCTAAATGCGCGATAGAGACGTGGATTACTCAGGGATATCGAATGTGGCAATACCTTTCGGACCATGCTAAATCAAGATCACCGGATTTCATGGTACATAAGAAACACCGGTCTTTCAAATGGGTCATGTAAAGAGGAGAATCCCCATTAGCAACCGTGGCCACAATTTTGCTAATCGATATCGATTAGCCGTTCGTCTTAAGAATTGTCCAGCTGATACATGAAACTTGAAAGCTGCTGAATACCAGAAGGTTTTTAGGCAGCTTCATTGAACTCAAACCAAGTGAGAAGCTCTATTCAGTCATCCAGATCCTTGCGCCTGTACTCAAAGGGGCTTGTGGCAATCCTTATGTGGTACTTGTGCCGTAGCATCTCTTCCTCTTCTTCGGTGTCGAATTTGTGGCTCCAGTCCCACTTTTTCCCATCCGCCCTATAGCAGGCTTCGACAAAATCGGCCAAGGTAGGGATTCGAGGCTCTTTGCTCGGAGTGAAAATGTTCTCGGTCATAATCTCAAGATTCGGGTTGTAATTGGGATCGTCCTGAATCTCTGATTCCCATCGTTCCCTGAGATAACTGATCTCACCCATCATCCTGTTTGTTTTTCGTTTGTCGTCTCCGTCATGGCCCCTGCTCTTGGATTCGTGATGAACTAGGGTGGCAAATGGGGTCCAGGCTATGCGGTAACCGGCTTCATTAATCTTGAGGCAGAGATCGACGTCATTGAAGGCAACTCCAAGCCGATACGCATTCATCCCTCCCACCTCTTTATAAACGTCCCTTCTAATCAGCAAACAGGCTGCAGTAACTGCAGTAATATTTTGCGTAAGTTTCAGTCTCCCGAAATAACCAGGATCTGCTGGATCCTGATTTACGCCAATATGCCCTGCCGCACCACCAAGACCAACTACGACACCAGCATGTTGGATTGTCCCATCGGGATAAAGCAGTCTGCAACCCACCGCGGCAGTATTGAATTTTGAGATAAGAGAAACCATTTCATCCAGCCAATCGCTGGAAATTACACTGACATCGTTATTGAGCAGAAGCACGAGCTCCTCGTCAAGCTGCTCGATAACCTGGTTATGCATTTCAGAGTAGTTGAACGGTTTGTCGTAGTGGAACAGATCAATCTGACCCGACTTCTCAAGTTGTTCAAGGTAGCTAAGGGTTTCAGGTTCGCTCGACTGATTGTCGATTACCTTGATCCTGAAATTTGGGTAGGAGGTGTGCTTGAAGATAGTCCCAATCGATTCTTTTAGAAGCTCGTAACCATCTTTGGTGGGAATGACTATAGCAACCGAGGGTGGAGGTGTAGGGACCGGGAATCGTATCCGGTTGTAAATCTCGCCTTCTTCCACGATAGCACCAGGAAAATTGTGGTCCAGATAGTCTTGGACAGCTCTCCTGGCGGCCGGGACTGCGTAGTTCTTATCTTCCGACCTTAGAGCCACCGAACCATCGTCTGCCCTCCAATGATACAGAATCCGGGGGATATGTTTGATTTCGTTCCCGTCCAGCTGAGCCGTTACACGTAGTAGAAAGTCATAGTCCTGACTACCGTTGTACTCCGATCGGAGAGGATTTGACTTGGCAAGGCCAGCTTCAACCGCAACAAAGTGGTTCAGGTAATTTTGGCCCAAAAATAGAAGGGGATTCCAGTCTGGTTTAAAATAATGGGGCTTATAGTAGTGATCTGCGACATGAATTGACTCGGAGTAAACGTCATGGTCGCTGTAGATTACCTTGGTATTGTTTTGTCGGTTGACTACATCAGCAAACCAAAACAGTGCATCGTCCGAAAGGATATCGTCATGGTCTAAAAAGCCGATAAAATCTCCGCTGGCAGCTTCAATCCCTCGATTTGTGGCTTCGGAGATACCCATATTTTCATCCAGTTCGATTACTTTAATCCTGAATTCCTGCTTAGCCATATCGGAAAGCAGGCTGCTCAATTCTGGTACCTTGGAGCCGTCATCTACGATTATGAGTTCCCAGTTGGTATAGATCTGCCTTCGAACTGATTCAACCGCCTCCCGGAGAAAGAGTTCATTTGTTTTATATACCGGCATGACGATTGAGAATTTGGGTCGGACTGGGAAAGAATCGGATAGCCGGCGTGCACGGCGTTTGATGTCTGGGGAAGTGGCACTCTGTTTGAAAAGCCACTTTTCATATTTTGAAGCAGTTGGGGGAGGTGGCTCAATGACGTTTATCGGCGTTACCCCAAGAACCATATCCTTGGCTTGATTTGCTACTTTACTTCCCTGAAGTGCAATGACCTTAGTGAAAGTTAACAGATCCCGGGTGACTTCCCGGGTTGGGCTCTCCTTTGGCGAAATTATTTCACTTGCTATGCGCAGTGCGAGCATGGCTTGAGCGCTCGAGGAGCTGAGCTTGGCTACTTCGAGCTGGAAGTCATCAGCAACTGCGGTTTCAGTCAATGAAAGCCGCAGCTCGATGGTTGGCTGAAGTCCGTAGTGGAGAATCCCCAGAAAAGTTCCGTCCCCAATGTTGGTCAACCGTACTAGTTTGGCGTCGTCATTTTCCCTATTGAGTCCCAGCATCAAGCTGGGCAGATACGGTTTTGGTTCTACGTCACCTACTGTCAATTTACATAAAAGCCAACTGGCGGTATTGGCTAACTCGTATGGAAAATCGACCGGAATATATTGTGAACCCGGGAAGCAGTAACCGGAACCTTGTCTGTTCTTGTATATGGGATTGATATGCAACCTGGCTTTAAGCAGTGAATTTTTCTTTGAATCAGCCAGCCAGCGAAGTAGTTTTTGATACATTCCTGTTATCGGAGCCTTTCGTTGTTGAGCTCTGATTTACTCGATAACAGCATAACTTGCCCCAACCTGGTCTATAGCTGAGAGCCACAAGATTCATTAGCCGGTTATTGCGCTACGGGCAATGCGTCTGCTGTAGGTCGGTGCGATATCTGGTTGCTAGTCCTTTACTGCGTTAAAGTCCGAAAGTTTTTGAATCTGATGTAGGGGTCTTCTCAAAGGGTTTGGATAATCAGACCTGAAATGAGATCCCCTGCTTTCCTTTCTCTCAATTGCCCCCCTGAGGGCAAGCAGTGCAACTAAGCGAAGATTTGCTGTCTCAGCCTCAGCTTCGCTTTTGGCAGAAAAGGTATTGATATTGGATATCTCACCAAACCCTTTGAGAAGACCTTGTTCTTCTCTAACCACAGAGGCATAGTTTGTCATTACCTCTTTTATTCGGGTTCTGTGTTGTTCAGCTACGCCCACAATTGGCGCATTAGAAAAGTCTGAAGTTTCAAGATGGGCACACTTTAGAGCAGCTGTTGCTGCCCTTGCTCCCATGACCAGGCTTTCTAACAAAGAGTTGGAGGCCAGCCTGTTGGCTCCATGAAATCCGGTACTGGCGGTTTCTCCTGCAGCATACAGATTGGTCACAGTGGTAGCGCCGGAGTCATCCGAGGTGATGCCTCCCATCAGATAATGCGCCGCAGGGTGTATCGGCACCAGGTCCACACAAGGGTCAAGGCCTAGGGCGGTAATTGAAGAATGCACAGTGGGAAATTTTTCCTGCAGGTTCCTTATCGGCCGGAGGTCCAGAAAAACCTTCTCGCCTTTTAGCTCTTCAGAAAAGATTGCTCGTGCCACGATATCTCTAGGTGCCAGATCGGCGGCTGGATCGTAGCCATCCATGAAGCGCTTTCCCTGACTATTCACCAGCACTGCGCCTTCTCCGCGACAGGCTTCTGATATAAGAGCCCCATTTTCAAGTACAGTTGGATGAAACTGAACCAGTTCGACATCTCTTACCTCTGCACCGGCTCGGTATGCCAGGGCGATGCCATCTCCGGTTGATTCCCTGGGATTGGTGGTGACTTGATATAGCTGCCCGGCTCCTCCGGTAGCAATTATTGTTGCTTTTGCTCGGAGGCTAAATTCTCTTGATGGGTCTCCATCCGGCCAAAGGGTTACTCCATGTACTTTATTGTCAGCACTGATTAGTGACGGGGCAAAGTGTTGCTGATAGATGGAAACATTGTGGTTGAGTTGGGCGTGGAGAAAACGAAGCAGATGTAGTCCGCTTTCGTCGCCGTTGATATGCCGTACTCTTGGGATAGTGTGACCACCCTCGAGCGCAGGTATGGCATCGAAAGTTATACCCCGACTCATAAGGTACTCAAGATGGCCCAGAGCATCTTTGAGAATGGTATTGCTTACCTCTTCATCGACAAGACCACGCCCAGCTGTAATTGTGTCCTTTAGATGGCACTCAATGTCGGTTATATCTGAAGGAAAGGCCACCCCACCCTGCGCCCATCTGGTTGAGCCGCTGAGCAGTCTGGTTTTTGTCACCAGCGCTACTTTGCCGCCCTGGTCTGCCGCCTTAATGGCTGCATATGCTCCAGCTGCACCGGAACCAATTATCAATATATCATACGTCTGGGGTTCCATTTAATAATCTTTAGCCAACTGCTATCATTGCTTCGAGTGATCGGCGGGCTTTGTCAGCCACTTCGGGTACGACTTCAACTCTGAACTTGTTTTCGAGTAGAGAATCCCTTACTTTTTCAATAGTGATCATTTTCATGTACTTGCAAACAGCCGACTCTTTGACGGGAATGAATTTTTTCTGGGGTGAGAATTTTTGCAATCTGTGCAGAATGCCTACCTCTGTGGCGACCACAAACTCCTCTGCATCCGAGGACTGCGAGTGGCGCACCATAGCTTCGGTGGACAGCATCTTTGCATCCGGTTTGAGGTACAGACATGCTGACCCGCAGCTGCATTCCGGATGAATCATGAAGTCAGCATTGGGGTGGTCTTTTAGGGTTTTATTTATTTCTCGCTCTCCAATTCCCGCGTGAACATGGCATTCCCCCATCCATAGCTCCAGCTTGCGGCCGGTCTGTCCCTCCACGTGTGCTCCCAGGAACATGTCAGGCAGGAAAAAAATAGGCCTATCCTGATCAAGTCCGGCGACCACCGCGGTTGCATTTGCACTTGTTACGCACACGTCGGCTAACGCTTTTACTTCCGCACTGGTGTTTACGTAAGCAACTACCTGACCGTCTGGGTTTTTATCTTTCCAAGCCTGAACATCGGCTGCGGTTATGGTGTCAGCAAGTGAACAACCAGCCTCCAGGTCTGGGATAAGCACAGTCTTTTCGGGGTTCAGGATGGCGGCAGTTTCTGCCATGAAGTGGACACCCGCGAAAACAATGATTTCTGCATCTGTTTTTGCCGCTTCTCTCGACAGACCCAATGAGTCTCCTACGAAATCCGCCACATCCTGGACTTCATCTCTCTGATAGGAGTGTGCAAGTATGATTGCATTCTTTTTCTCTTTTAAATACTGGATCTGCTCGATGGTGGAATTACTCATACGACGGGTTCCTGACACTTTGGGCTAGGGCCTATAGGGTTTCCCCTTGGGGCCAATTCTAATATGATGATCTGAAAATCAGATAATCAAAATTGCGCTAAATTGGCAGGTTTTTTAACAGAGTGAGCTGGTTTTTTGCTGTAACCGATAGATCTGTGCCTGAGGTCACAAAAAAATGAGGACTTATACAGATTCCCAGTTTTTTTGTCGTACCTCTTTATTTTGCGGTTTTGAGGTAAAATTTGCTTAGCCCTTTTATTTTCGTCTTGTTAGTCGCTCCGTTACATTCATGCCATTAGAGCGAGGCAAGTGAATCAGGGTTGTAATCTAGGTGGTGTAGAAACACAAAGAGTTGGTATGGAAAGAGGGAATGGAAAGAGGGAATTATTAAATGAGTGATCAAATGATTGCAGAAACTGTAGAAATCACGGGTTCAGGTGGTGATGCCATTGAGGCATACTTTGCCAGGCCAACCGGCGAGGGTCCCTATGGTTCTGTAGTGGTAATTCACCATATGCCTGGATACGACGAGCCAACTAAAGAGATAGTAAGAAAGTTTGCGTACCACGGATATCAGGCCATTTGTCCTAACCTATACAGCAGGGAAGCTCCAGGGGCTGCACCCGACGATGCGGCAGCTACCGCCCGCGCTCAAGGCGGAGTGCCGGATGAGCGGCTTGTTGGTGATGTGAAAGGGGCGGCAGAGTTTCTCAAGTCTCAACCGGCGTCAAATGGAAAAGTCGGAGTAATCGGGTACTGCTCCGGTGGCCGCCAGTCATTTCTGTCTGCAGTCAGCCTGGACCTGGATGCGGCAGTGGTGTGTTACGGTGCTTTCATAGTTGGCACCCCGCCTGAAGGTTTCCCGCTCAAAGTCAAGCCGGTTGTTGACCTTGCCCCTAATCTCTCATGTCCGGTGCTAGGCCTATTTGGAGAAGAGGACCAGTACCCAACCAAGGAAGAGGTTGCTCAACTGGACCAGGAACTTACCAAGCATTCCAAAGAGCATGAGTTCCACATCTATCCAGGTGCGGGACATGCCTTCTTTGCGGTCGACCGTCCCAGCTATCGGCCGGAAGCTGCTATGGATGGCTGGGCAAAGATATGGGAATTCTACGGCAAATATCTGGCCAGCTAGAGGGAAATTATGTGCACTTACACTACTGAACACCTGAAGGTCTCCGGTTCAGGCAAAGGGGCAAATGGCTGGTTTAGACTCAGTGATGCCAGCGTCTATTTTGACCATCCAGTTCATGCACCCTATGAACACAGCCTTAACATAGATTTTTTGGCTCCAGACATCGGACCATCGGCAAGGGTGGCAGTCGAGCTGGATCCTGATTCGGCTCGGGAACTGGCCAATGCAATCTTTGCAGCTCTGGACAAAGCGCCGGGACAACTTCGACTAATTGAAGTTAAGTAGCTTTTTAGGATTGGGTCACCAGAGTGAGATATCTCAGTTTGGTGACCCATGATGGTATAACTGGCTTGTAGATACTCAGACTTGTACTTGGTCTCACTAAATAATTTAGAAACTTAGTTTGTGGCAGATGTGATAGCGGCGAGTTAACGAGTTGGATCGAGTTTTAGGCAGTCGTCTCATGTTTATTTGACCCTAGTGTGGATAACTCTAGGTAATTGGGCTAAGTTTTCATCAATGGGAAATATTATTAACATCTAAGTGGCCTGTCACCTGTCTAGTTTTAATCGTAGATCACTTAACTTTTAGTCGATTTGGGTCGATAGGTTAACAACAAGAACCTCAAGTAGGGATTCGGTTCAAATTCCGGCACGTTAGTTCGAATAGATGTCGGAAGAGTTGAGGTAGTGAAAAGTGATCAATTTCAGTAAAGCCGACCGCTTACTTGTAGTCACTCCCAGAGACGGCAAATGACCATTTCTGCGCGTTTTGGTAAAGGTGACGACTCTGTAAATATTGCTACGGACCCGGATGATTTTCAGTCGGGTGACCAGCTCTCATGGTGCCGTGACCATGTATTTTCCCTGATATCGTCGGGTGTGTTACTTACTAACCCCAGTGGGACTATTGTTTGGGCTAATCAAATTTTGCTGGGATTGGTCAAGTCAGATCTGGCATCTTTATCAGATAGATCATTCAGAGAGCTTTTTTCCCCGAATTCCCATCAACCGATACTTGAATTCTTATCTGCTGGTACTGAATCATGTTTGCAAGCGGAGGTCTCGCTGATAGATATCGGTGGTCAGCAGACGACATCTAGTCTGACTGCCAGCTTTCTGGAATTTGATGGGAACCGTTACGCCTGCCTGCTGCTCGACTATCCCAGCGTGGAGATGGAAAGTTTCGACGATTTAGCTGAAGCGGAGCGATGGTTTCACTCATTAGCTGAGAGCAGTAGCGATATTATTGCAGTTCTGGACCGTGCGGTTCGACTGAAATATGCCAATCCGGCGATTGAAAGGATATTGGGGATCAGCGTTTCAGAACGACCCAAGGTTAATATTCTCGAATATATCCATCCTGACGATCTTCCCAGGGCAGAAGAGTTATTGATCAGCCGCTCGTTGGTAGAAGGGGTGCACTCTCCTTCGACCTATCGAATCCGCACCGGCAATGGTGACTACCGGATTATGGAGATAATCACAACCAATAGATTAAATGATCCAGCCATCAAGGGAATCATCATTAATGCCCGTGATGTAACTGAGAGATACAACCTCACCAGAGCCCTTCGTACCTTGAGCAAGGGTAACCAGGTGATGATGCATGCTAAGGACGAGAAGGCTCTTCTCAGAGACATGTGCCAAGCAATCGTAGAGTCGGGAGACTACAGATTGGCTTGGGTTGGATATTGTCAGGATGATGAAGCTAAGTCCATCGTCAAGGTGGCAGCAGCCGGATGCACAGGATATCTGGCAGGTCAAAAGTTTTCCTGGGGGGAAAATGAATATGGTATGGGTCCCGGAGGAGTGGCCATCAGGAGTGGCCAGGGACAGGTAAATGAGGACATAGCACAATCCGCAGTATTTGCGCCCTGGTGGCCAAAGGCGAAGGAGCATGGATTGCGCTCTGTCTGTGTGTTGCCACTAATGCTTGACGAAACCATTATTGGAACTTTGGCAATATATTCCGGCGAAGTGGGAGTATTTGATGATTCCGCAGTCGAACTTTTGCAAGAGCTTGCTAATGATCTCGGATTTGGGATCGGACTAATTCGTGACGCCCATGCTCTGATTGAAAGTGAACACAGGTTCCGAACTCTCACCAGCGTAGCTCCGATTGGGATTTTAGAAATATCTTCCGGAGTTGTGCAGTTTGCCAACGCCCGTGCTGCTGAAATATGTGGCAAGGATATCGATGACATAGTGGGAACTTCATGGATTGCACGTTACTGCACTCATCTGCGATCGATTCCGTCCAAACTGGCGGGCGAGATATCTGATGTAGGTCAAGTGAAAACCAGCAGTTTTAGAATCGATCGCCCAGATGGAAGCCATAGACATGTCAGAATGTCGGTTGTTTCAAGCTCAATAGGCAGCCCCGACAGCTACATAGCTACCCTTGAAGATATTACTGCCGAGGTCCTCACAAAGGAGGCTCTGGTTCATCAGGCCTTTCACGACTCTTTGACTGGTTTGCCCAACCGTTCCTTATTTCTGGAGCGGTTGGAACAGGAGTTGGCTCGGTGCAAACGGGGAGTCAGTGATATAGCGGTATTGTTTCTTGATTTGGACCGCCTCAAGATAGTAAATGACGGCCTAGGCCACGAGGCCGGAGACGCGGTATTGAAAGAGGTTTCGAGACGGTTCACTAGCGCTATTCGTTTGGGTGAAACTGCTGCCCGGTTTAGTGGTGACGAATTTGTCTTCATTATAAGGGACATTCATAATTACCAGGAAGCCACTGTAGTGGCTGACAGGCTGCTGGCCACTTTGAAAACTCCGGTTAGCTACATGGGCAATGAACTGATACTGTCAGGCAGTGTTGGGATAGTACTTCCAGACGGCAGTTCTGACCCTAAGAACATAATTCGCGACGCGGACACCGCAATGTATAAAGCCAAAGCCACGGGTGGAGGCAATTATGAGCTGTTTGACGAGGAACTGCATCGGCGCTCGCTGGAGCGTCTGAATCTGGAGGGTCAACTTCGTCAGGCTATTGCAGCAGAGGAATTTGAACTCTATTACCAACCAAAAGTGGATCCTCAGAGTCTTATGCCCGTTGGAGCCGAGGCGTTGATCAGATGGCACCATCCTGGAAGAGGGCTGGTATTGCCTTCTGAATTTGTCGCAGTGGCTGAAGAATCCGGACTTATTCGCGAAATCGGAAGTTGGGTTATCGGGAAGGCCATTGAACAACTTTCAGCATGGGATGCGATGCCAAATGGCCCTAAGCTCAAAATCCTTTCGGTAAACATGTCCACTCTTCAGCTGGAGGATTTGGGACTGGTCGAGATGGTACAGGATTTAGTGCAATCCTTTACCATAGCCCCTGGGCGGTTTGCTATAGAACTGACTGAATCAGCGTTGATGAAAAATAGTGAATCTACAAGTCGCAGCCTGCGCGAACTCGAGAAACTGGGAGTGTTGATTGGAATCGATGACTTTGGGACGGGGTACTCATCCCTTTCGTATCTGCATACCCTTCCAGTCGCTGTAGTAAAGGTGGATCGTACCTTTATTGAGCGCCTGGGTAGTTTCGACGACTCGACTCCAATTGTAAAGGCAATTTTAGACATGAGTCATGCACTTGGCATGGGAGTTGTGGCCGAGGGGGTAAGCAGTGAGCACTTGCAAAATCAGATATCCACAATGGGATTCGAGTTAGCCCAGGGCTATCATTTTGCACCTCCAATGCCGGTGTTTCAGTTTGAGAAGTGGTGGAGTAAGTCACTAGTAGCGTCGGTATCGGCTGACAGATAAGTTTTCCTGTTTCCCTCCCGGGTCTGTATCTGGCACTAAATTTTGGCCATATCGAATTCGAACTTGTCCGCTGTAGTCGGTCGGCTATAGTAGTAGCCTTGTCCGATTTCACAGCCCATTTCTACGAGCTGCTGATGTATCTCTCTGTTTTCGACGCCTTCAGCTATAACTACTAGATTGAGCGAATTGCAAAGGTGAATGGTTGAATCAACTATTGCACTGGCTCTGCCGTCGGTATCCATTTTTGCAACAAATGATCTATCGATTTTAAGACCCCGTAGTTCTTTAAGGTCCTGGAGGTAACCTAGTGTGCTATAGCCAGTACCGTAGTCATCGATCATTACTCCGATTCCGTGGCTTGCCAGTTCTGATATAGCCCGGTGTGCTCTTGTTGGGTCGGCCATGAAGAGATCTTCTGTCAATTCAAGATCAAGACTGAAATTGGGTACTCCTTGTTGTTCCAGAGCCTCTAACACGGCTTCGGGAAATCCAGGGTCGAGCAAGTTGATCACAGACATATTGATTGCGATGCGTAGGTCTCTACCCTGGTCCAGCCACAGTCTTGTTTGGTGGATTGCTTTTCTCATTACAGTTAATGTCAGAAGAGGCATCAACCCAGCATTTTCAACTTGGGGAAGGAACTCTCCCGGAGTAAGTAGTCCCAGCTTGGGATGGTTCCATCGAACCAGAGCTTCGGCTCCGCATACCCTGTTATGGATAATATTTATCTGTGGCTGGAAGTAAATTTCCATTTCCCCACATTCGATTGCTTGCCGCAGCCGCTTTTCACTTTCTAGCCTAACTTTTTGTGCTTGGTGGTGCTCAGGTTGGTAGGCACAGATTCCAATTCTCCTCGATTTGGCTTCATACATCGCCAAATCAGCATGTTGTAAAAGCTCCACTGGGTCGATCCCATTTGAAGGGGAAATTGCTATTCCAATACTGGCTGTGATTTCAAGTTCGGAAAGTACGATTGTGAAAGGTGTTCTGAGGCTGGCCTGAAGCCGCTCTGCGATGACTTCTGCTGATTCAGAATCGGCGTCGTTTATGATGGCTCCGAATTCGTCCCCTCCAAGCCTGGCGATCAAATCTCCGGTTCGCATTACGTGACTCAGTCTATTGGCCACTGCGATCAGAAGTTCGTCACCGTAGTGGTGCCCCAGGGTATCGTTGATTGATTTAAAGTCGTTGATATCGATGATCAGAACTGCAAAGTTTTTGCTTTGCGTTGGCGAATAAAGCGCTTCTGCCAGCATTTCATTGAATGCCCTCCTGTTGGCCACCGAAGTTAAGTCGTCAGTTCGGGCTTCTTTTCGATGCTGTGCGCTCAGGCGGATGGTCTTGAAGCTTATTACAGTCCTAATGATTGCAATGAGGGCTCCACCGCCTGCTAAGATCACGCTTATTATGTGCACGCGGACTTGTGTGGCATAAACCAAAAGACCCAGACTAAAAAGCGCAAATAGGGTGGGAATAGTTAGACCGGGGATCGTTATCCTTGTTGCTGAAATGGTACTACGGTTCCACCTCCAGGCGGAGAGGGGTATTAGCGCAGTTGCCAGGAGTGATAGCGATGACAAAATGGTCCCGGGATGGTACGTCCCAGTTGCATTTTGATAAAGAAAAATAGTGTCTACAACTGCAAATGCTACGGTGCATGCGGCCATTATCCATAGATAAAGGGGCGGTTTCCAGTCGAAGGCAAGTATGGTTCCGACTATGACTACCAGAAGCGTGATATCAAGTACTGGATATGCCAAGTTGGTGGCAATTGCAGAGACTGGCACTTTGATAGCGCTGAGTTTTTCGAGCACCGGAAATATGATTGCGGTGGCAATGCTGAGCAGCGAGAATAGTACAGTAAGAGCATCAAGCACCAGACTGGTTGAAAGCTTGATGAATCTGTTTTTGGCTAATGTGACCATCCCAATGATTAGAAAGAGGTACATTGCCAGCCACCCGGCATCAGAGATGGACGGATATGGGATTGGTTTAAGATTTTTGATGATGGCAAGGTAGATTACAAATGCCAGAGAGCGCGCAATTACCCCGGCTGAAATCCAAATCCAGACCATTCTTTCTGCTTTTATCTTTACTGGACGCAAAAGGGCGAGAATTGCCAGCGTGATGTATCCACCAGCCTGCAACCAACCGTCAAAGACTGGGTTGAAGCTCGTGGAATGGCGGACTGTGGGTATGGTGGTAAACGCGAACGAGACTATTTCAAGGGCTAGAAGTATTTGCAGCACTCTGATAACAATTGACCATTTTGGCGCTAGGCCAAGCATCGGTTGTTTTGAGCGTGCCCGCTTCACAATCTGAAGCTTACTGGAACATCAAAATGGTAAATGGTAATTTGGCCAAAGGATACTCGGTATTGCTGGGAGCCTATGTATTTTGTTCAATCGTACTAGCATAAAATACTTGCAGTGGTAGCTTGACCGTCAGAAAGGGTTAATGCCGGCGAGATGATCGCTTGGAATTCGTTGCATGAGAGCAAGTCAAGCCACGTCGTGACCAGGTTTGAGGTGCCTTAGTTCAATGGGTACCTAAGTAATTTCCTGGTGATAGCTTTAGTTAATCTTTCGGCTCTGTCTCTGATTGAAGCTAAAAACCAGCCTTTCCCAACTTGTCGGTTGAGTGATCTTTCTGGGGCTTTTCATTCCATCATCAATACCGCAGCTCCCTCATAGCGATGTTTGGCAAGATCTGATAGAGCCTGGTTGGCTTGCTCGAAAGGATAGGGAACCGTCGCGACATCGATTCCCATTTGGACTGCCAGGTCTAAAAACTGTTTCCCATCACTGCGGGTATTGGCAGTCACGCTGGTAATTGTTTTCTCTAGAAACAGGTATTTTTCGTAATTCAGCCTGGGAATGTCGCTCAGATATATACCTGCGATGGCCAGGGTCCCGCCCCGGTCCAGAGCCTTTAGGGCCAGAGGTACGAGTTCTCCGCTTGGTGCGAAAATAATTGCTGAACTCAGTGGTTCGGACAGGGATTCCGTTAGGTCAATAGCAGAAGATGCTCCTAGGCGCAGTGCTTGCTGTCTAGCCTTTTCAGATCTGGTAATTACGTGGACCCTGGCGCCTTGATGGAGGGCCACCTGCATTGCCAGGTGGGCTGATGCGCCAAAGCCATATATTCCGAGTACCGCATCCTTATTCAGTTGTGCCCGTAGGAGTGCTCTGTATCCTATGATTCCTGAGCAAAGTAGGGGAGCCGCTTTCTCGGTGGGAATACCTTCTGGAATCTTGTAAGCGTAATTTTGATTTACTACTGCATACTCGGCAAAGCCGCCGTCGTTATCCCAACCTGTAAATACCGGTGAATTGCACAAGTTTTCAGATCCACTCCTGCAAAATCTGCATGAACCGCAGGTACCCTGTAGCCAGGCGATACCAACCCGATCTGAAATTCTGAAATCCGTCACATCTGGTGCCAGCGCGATTACAGTGCCGATAACTTCGTGGCCTGGGATTATACCAGGGTATTTAGGATTGAGATCGCCCTCGGCCAGATGCAAGTCGGTTCTGCAGACTCCACAGGCAAGCACTTTGACCAGAAGCTGACCTGGTCCTGGATTCGGCGTCTCTTTCTCAACGAGCTGAAGAGGATTAGTATGTATCGGACCAGGAGTTTTCACTATCCAGGCACGCATTTGTTAACTCCTTGGTATGTTCGCAGCCAATTCGACATAGCATTCAAAATAGAGTCATCTTTTTACTTGGTCAAGGTGTGCTTCTTCTTCTTCTTCTTTTGTTTGGTTAGATTTTACTTCAAGGTCGGTGATCGCAATCGATAAAAGGCTTATCGGCGGCCACTGACATACTGTATGATAGGTCTGAGATCAGCATCGGTATTTCTAGCCAATTGATTGCTGTACAGAGGAGAGCTATGAGCGCAGATGAGTCTTCTGCAGCAGGTGAGCTTGAGCCGGGATCTATTCCACATGAAGTAATGCAAGAGCAGCTACGAAGTTTGCTACGAACGGAGGCTGGCTGGGCAGTTCGGTTTAGAGATCCATCTCAGGAAGCTAGGCGGCTGTTTAGCGAACTTTTTGGCACTTTTTTCCTAGTCCTGGTTGCGGCGGGGGCACCCACAGTTTCTGCTTTTGGAGCAGGCCAGATTGGCCGGGCGGCAGCGGTTACTGCTCCAGGGCTAATGGTGTTGGCCATAATTCTGTTTATGGGAAAGGTTTCAGGAGCACATCTCAATCCGGTTGTGAGCATCGCCTTCGCACTGCGCAAGGATTTTCCCTGGAGAAGGGTACCGGGATATATTCTGGTTCAAGCTATCGGAGCTATTCTGGCCGGGTACTTCCTCTATGGTATGTTCGGCAAGGTTGGAATGCTGGGAGCTACACTTCCGGGCAAGGGGGTCGGCGACTTTCAGGCATTTTTGATGGAAACAGTCCTGACGTTGGGACTTGTCAGCACTATTTTAGGAACCTCCTCGAAGGCGCAAAATGTCGGAACCATGTCCGCAGTGGGAGTTGGATCCTATATTGCCTTAGCTGGTCTTTGGGCAAGTCCGATCACTGGAGCATCGATGAATCCGGTACGATCATTGGGACCAGCCGTGGCGCTCGGAAACTTTTCCCATATTTGGGTATATTTTGCAGGTCCACTTCTTGGTGCTCTTCTTGCGGTTGTGGTGGCAATAATCTTGAGAGGGCCTGGTGGACTCGACCTTGATGCTCAACTTGCTGCTCAGGGAAAAATCGACTGAATCCTTAGAATTTTCAACCTTTCAGTTTTGGAGTATCTGCTATAGAGGGGGATTGCAATGGCAAAAAATAAATCAAAGCACAAGGAGTTATGGAAGAACAGCCCAGATGAACATGATTTTCCTGCAGCGAAAGATTATCTGTCATTGATTACCGGTCAAAAGATCGCTGAGGTGGTGGTGGACTCCCTCAAAGAAGTGCCGACTGAGGTTCGAAAGGCGAAAGATCTACTCAGAGCCAGCGGATTGCCATTACTTGGTAAGGATGATTTTCATGTTGCGCTGGATCTAAAAAAGGTTGCTAAAGGGATTCCACTTTCACCTGTGCTTTTAGTAAGAGGAAGCATATCTAAACAAATCCCCTTGACGGTGGCTGATGGATATCACAGAATTTGTGCCAGCTATCAGATCGACGAGAATCAGGACATACCTTGCAAAATAGCTGAACCTAACTTCAGCTGAAGTTTGTTTATCTCAGCTATGTGGAATGCTTTTAGAGGCCAATAGCCGGTTGACCCCAGCAGGTAAGGAAGCTCGCGCCTGTTTCCCTGGCCCGGTTTAGAGCATCAATGCATCATCAGGTAGCTACACTGTAACTGTCTATGAAGCTACAAAGAGGTAAAAGTGGAAGTTGGAGTTCGGGAACTCAAAAATAACCTCAGCCGATATCTGGCCCAGGTTAGTACCGGTAAAGAAGTCATTATCACCGATCGTGGACGGGCAGTGGCTAGGATCACGCCGATTGGTACCGAGAGAAATATTGACAAATTAATCGCACAGGGAGTTGTAACGCCGGCCTCCACGGCAAAACAGGTTGCGCCTATAAAACGCGTACTTACTAAAAAACCCGTGAGTTCTCTAGTAGCAGATCAACGTCGTTGATCGCCTATTTTGATACTTCAGCGGTTGTACCTCTTTTGGTACATGAGACTGGTTCAGAGAGAGCAAATCTGCTATGGAACGAAGCCGACCGTATTGCCACGGTTCGGCTTGTCTACGCCGAAGGCCGTGCGGCGCTGGCCATGGCCTCGCGTCTTGGGCGTATCGATCAAATTGCACTACGTTTAGCAGTAGATGAGCTCGATCGGCTATATCAACAGATGGACCTTATTGAACTCACTGATACTCTCATATGGCGTGCCGGCGTGCTGGCAGAGGAGTGCTTGTTACGAGGTTACGATGCTGTGCATTTGGCTGCAGCAGAGGTACTCAGAGCCGAAAGTCTGGTTTTTGTCGCTGGTGACGACTTGCTTTGTAAAGCGGCAGAAATTCTCGGATTGGCAGTTGCTCATACCTGAGGAGGTCGCCGCATAATTATATGGCCTGGGGGCGTATTTCTAGCTTAGCTGCGGGCTGGCTGACCATAGTCTGTGGCTACCGTTAAGGCATTGGTTGCGCTCGATAGCAATTGCCTCAGGCGACAATCTGGAGTAGTTCCGGTTTTAGAGACGGAGGACGTCGAGCGCAGACTAAACAGGTTTTAGTTACCGTAGCGTTCCAATTTTGGTCAAATACCTAGTCGACACGGTGATTCTCGCTCTTTTTGCTGCAAGGAGGCAAGGCGGAACCGCAGCTAGGATGACAGAGACAGATGACTAAGGCGTAGGGCTTTGAGAGGTCAGCCACTTGTTTCCCCTCAGATAAAGCTGTTGCACCTCTGGTCCATCGAGACCTGGCATGTCCACCTTTACTGGATATCCAATCCGTGACTGAAGATAGGCCAGGTGGCGATAACCTACAGGGAACTTATTCAATAACTCCGGATCCAGCTTGGGAAATTCACCTGGAACTATAGAGTTGAGGCGGTCCATTTCGTAGATTGGTTGGCGTAGAACCAGTTTCCAGTCGTTTCCCTCTTTTCTGAGGAAATCGTAGAACCTTCCAGTGCAAATTACATCACAGAGCACGGATTCAACCTCAGCTCTTTGAGTAATCGTCATTTTCGTTTGAGCAATTGCCCTGTCTCCGGACACCTCAATCGAGCTGCCTCCCAGAAAGTGGAGAATCCTGACACCGTTGTTCCATCCGTCGATGCTGGCCTGGATGAACTCTTCGGCTGAACCCTGTTTCCAGGTAGCCATCATTACTCCGTCTGACGCCCACAGGGTTCGGAATTTGTCCCAATCTCCTGCGTCTCGCCATACAGCCCAGTTCTCAATCAGCTCCCGGATTCTTAAGCGTTCCCCGATCTGATCATCCAATGCAAGAACCTCTTTCGCTCACGATCTGCCAGCTTATAACTGCGCTCAGACTTGTCTGGTATCTTAGCAAGCCTTTAAATCTACTCAAAATATGATTTTCTTGATAGGGACAAATAATTATGGCATCCATTATCTATCCCGACTGATAAATCAATCCGACGAGATATAAACAGCAATCGATTAAAAATTTAGACCGAGGGAGTTGGCTTGAAACTGTCGTCGAAGGCATTAGATCAAGGTAGCGCTCAACAACATCTGTAAAACAGCTGTTCATGTGCGTTTGACTGGGAACAAATTTTCGTATTATTATTCTCACGCAGCAGTTGGATTTGGTCAGCATCAATTTTTGCCGAGGATGGGAATTCCGAGCGTTCGTTGGGGATGGGTACCAAAGAAACGCCTTGAGCTCGGAAAGAGCGTTTTATGTTTTGCGGTTACTTTTTTCTAGTTAAGCCATGGCTGACTTTTGACCCCAGAGTCGCCAATTATTGGAGGATTTATGTCTTCGCAGCGACTCAAACGATTGTCCAAGGCTTGGCAGGATTGGGGTACGGCTGACCCGCTTTATGCAATACTCAGTTCACCCGAGTACTGGCAGAACAAGGGAGATATCAATAGATTTCTCGCTACCGGGCGCGAGACCGTAAGCGATCTGATGCAAAGGGTGGATGAATTGAACCTTTGCACCGAGCGCAGGCGAGCCCTTGACTTCGGTTGTGGAATAGGGCGCCTGACCCACGCGCTCGCTCCAATATTCGACCAAGTTGTAGGTCTGGATATTGCCACAAGTATGGTGGAGCGAGCCAGGTCGATTCATTCCAGCGTGACAAACTGTTATTTCGAGGTGGAAGTTGGGGAAGACCTCGGTCGCTTCCCAGACGCCTATTTTGACTGTGTAATATCGCTTTTAGTCCTCCAGCATCTTGGAAGCGAGGACGCTATAGCTGGTTATCTGCACGAGTTTCTTCGGATTCTACGGCCTGGTGGAGCGCTAATAGTGCAGCTCCCTACAACGGTCTCAGTGGCACCTCCGCCTCCGCCACTTATGACTCGTAGGGGAATGAAAAGAATCTTTGGATATTTCCTAAGGGGACTGGGTGTTTCCCCAGCCCGTCTTCACAGTCGGCTTGACTGGTCTCCAGAGATGACCATGACAGCGATCTCTGCTGAGCGGACAAAGCGTGAGATCGAGAGCAAAGGTGGCAGAATTGCTTTCACTTCAGCACCGGAGACTGACAGCGGAGGTACGGTCAGCTGGGTTTATATTGTGACCCGTTAATTAGGTGCATTTGGGATTCCTCTGGGCGCTCAATGAGTTTCCCCTGCTAGTCAGGATGTTTGTTTAATAGCGGTGATCATCTGATTGGCATCAATCGAAACCTGTAGCAATGAGCTATGGGAATCCATACACCAGGGTGTTTATTAAGTGCAATGAAAGGTCGTCGAGAGTTCTATCGACCCTCATTTATCTGTCATAGTGTTTTGAACAAGTTAATAGGCGCTTAGTTCCATCGTCTGCTCTCTCAAACGTTAACCTCAACGCACTGCTCGCGGATGCTGACCATGAACCACTTCGGTCGCCTTCAAGCTTATGTACACGGAGCGAAGGATGTTTTTCGTTTTCGTCGAGAAGGCGTAATGCTGTTAGGAAAGTTTTCCGATCAGAAGGCGTAAAATCTCGAGACGCGAACGTCAGAAGGAAAGTTTCTGTAAATTCGAGAGATTGATATTCGTGGGGCACGTCCTCAGCTACCTAAGGACTCCAGATCTTCTTCACTAAGTCTCTTTACACGGCCCTCTTTCGAATCACGATGTGCCCTCTCTAAGAGTTCACGGTGATCAGGCGTATATGCCCAAGCATCTTCTAGTCTCAGATAAACCACTGGTCGCAAAACCAAGGCTTTTTGTTCTAAATCCACCTCGATCTCGAGCTGCGTTCCTTCAGTCAGCCCAAGCTGCTTTCTTACTGATGCTGGCACCGTCAGCCTTCCTGAACCATGTACAGTCACTGTTTCCATAACCTCAAGTATACCCTATTGCCGCGACACCAATAATGCAATTCGGCATAATGGCAAATCGCCACTTCTCATTAGTCCAAAGCTAGCTAACTCCGTGTTTGAAAATATATAAGGCGGTCACTGACTGGTTTGGCAAAACGCATTAAGCTCCTCGACATGAATAAACCTCCCACCGCCACCTCAGTGGTAACAATTCCAACGCGCACATGTTGTCAAAGACGTACAAGCCGGAGTGTCTCAGCGTCTTTGTGTTAGATCAGTAAATGGTTCGGCTTAATGTGGCATTTCCGGTGGTCTTTCGAGTCGCCAGACCACACATGATCGACCGCCTAAGTCACCGGCTGGCATTCCTGCGGTTTCGCTCACACATCATAACACTCACAATAGCGAAGCATTTGGATTGCTAGGTTTTGTCGAAGCAGATGCGCTGTTATTTAAAGGCGCCAAAGGTCGTTCCCTACGAGTTCATGCTCTGCAGAAATGCTGAGATTGAGCTCGTCGAAGCGTTCGTAGGGGCGATCTCCACCTACATGATCTTGGGTATACAGGGAACACCTGGGCTTCGGCAACTGGGGCGAGTACGAGAGAACTGATAGCTCGGATGGGGCACGCTTCAACGAGGGCGGTTCTGATCTACTAACATGCTAGCGAGAACAGGGATCAGGCGATAGCGCGGTACCTTCGGGACTTGTTATCCAAACTAGGCACTACGACTTATCAATCGATCAATAGGCGTTAACTCTTGAATACGTATTAAGCGGACTGGTTCTTACCGTAAGCTTTCTGGAATTTCACGGAAACCGTTGATTGCAACTGCCTCACCGAACTTCGACGGGTTCCTGCACTTAACAGGCAATAAAAATGTGTCTAATGTGGTCGATATGTGATCAATGTGTAATTGTTGGAAGTTGAACGCAACTTACTGGGCATTATGAACGGTCGCTGGACAGCCAATATACTTAGAGCGGGCGACGAGAATCGAACTCGCGTTCTCAGCTTGGGAAGCTGATGTAAGGGTAATTTCCATACGCTTCCGACCAGCATGTTGTCAGAACATGTGCTGGTGAGACAGGGAATAGATAATCCGCCAATATCCGTTACAAACCGTTACAGACCACCATTATGTGGTCTGAATGTGGTCTGACAACGGGCGACTACTACGGAGCTTAGCTCAACCCCCTCCGACTGGCTCCTTGCTCCACCCTCATCCGAATTGGATCACACGTCGGATATCGCTATTTTCAATACCAGTATCTGGAAAGTGACGTTCAACCAACCGTCACCTTTGTTGGGGTTCTGGCTCTAGGTTTAAGGGGTC
>JAJZLS010000063.1 GCA_021803345.1 Actinomycetes bacterium | reverse complement strand
AACTTCTTCCGTTACCTGCGCACTCACTACGGCCTCGATGCACTCGATGCCTACGAGACCACACCAGATGACCCGGACCGTCTTGTTGCTAATCCGGCCCGGCGTGACGCTAATCGCTTGGTGAAACGTAACTATTCAGGTCCTCTCAAGTTAAGCTGAGCCACCCATGACTGTCATAATCAGGGTGAGGTTCCAGAGTTTGAGGGAAATATAGCATCTGACTTGGACATTCGCGAAATGGTTCCAGATGTGCTTAGCTATTATGCATGGCAGAAGAACAACAAAGATCTCCGGTCGAACTCCAACAAGACAATGATGCACTGCGGAGCCAGGTCGAGCTGTTGCAATCACAGAACACTTCCTTCGCCAGTCAGGTTGAGCTGTTGCAATCACAGAACACTTCCCTTGCCAGCCAAGTCGAAACGCTGACGACAAAGATCGCCGAGCTGGAGAAGAGACTCGGACGCAACTCGTCGAACTCCTCCTTCCCGCCATCGTCGGATCTCTTCGGTTCCAAAGCAAAGACTGAGAGTCCGAATCGTACTGTTCGGCGTGCACTGGGTAAAAAGCAAGGCAAGCAGTCCGGGACAGAAGGAAAGCATCTAGCTCAGAGAATCGATCCCGATGAAATAATTATCCACTTCCCAACAGACTGTGAGAGGTGCGGGGGTGATCTCAGCAATGCTGTAATAGACAGTGTTGAGACTCGCCAGGTCTTTGACCTTCCTGAACCGAAGCTCATATGCATCGAACACCGGGTGCAAAAGCGCAGGTGCTCCTGTGGGAAGATAACAGCTGGTAGTTTTCCACCAGAGGCAACTGGGTTTAGCAGCTATGGGCCACGGGTAAGAGCAAACGCTGTGTATCTTTTAGCTCGTCAGCACCTGCCGATGCAGCGTTGTTCTGAGGCGATGGCTGATCTGTTCGCAGCACCTGTATCAACTGGGTTCTTAGACTCGGTATACACAGAAGCTGCAGACCTGTGTAAGCCGTTCCTATCCGAGGTGCTCACGCAGCTAAAGAACTCAGATGTGGTGCATATGGATGAGACCTCAGACCGGCTCAACAAGCGATCAATCTGGTTCCACGTCGCATCCAATAAGACACTGACGCTATTACACGCTGATGCAACCCGAGGAAGAAAAGGCGTGGAGGCAACCGGGGTACTGCCTGACTTTGGTGGTGTAGCGGTGCATGACCGTCTCGGGCTCTACTTCGACTACACATCGGTTACCCATGCGGTCTGCGGTGCTCACCTGATAAGGAACCTGGCCTCGGTTGCAGTGGTATGTAACCAGACTGGTTGGGCAGATGGAATGACCAAGTTGTTGTTAGAGATGAAGTGTGCTGGCGAGGATGCTGTTGAGTTGGGACATAACAAGCTCAGCAAAAGGAAACTCACCTCGTTCTTTCGTCGCTATGACGACATTGTTGCGATTGCATTCCAAGTAAACCCAGAACCAGCTGGACGTAAGCGCAACAGCATCGAACGGGAGTCCTACAACTTAGCTGTTGCGTTCTCTAAACTAAAGCCGGAGATAACCCGTTTTGCCACAGACCTGCGTGTTCCATTTTCGAATAACCAGGGCGAGCGTGATTTTCGCATGGCAAAACTTCACAAAAAGATCAGCGGGTGTTTCCGTTCTATGACTGGAGCAGAGCGCTTGGCAGCGGTGCGCTCTTACATCTCCACCGCTCAAAAGCAGTCCCAGGACGCACTCGATGTTCTCACGATGCTCTTTCGTGGTGAGCCTTGGATGCCTTCCCCACTACGATCTGGGCCATGAATCTCCACCCCAATACAGCCAACTGAGCTCACTCCACCCCAACACCCAAAGAACCCATTCAGGTGGTCAGAAGTTGACCACCTGAATGGTTACGTTAGATTGGTATTGATTTTTCTCTGATGGAAGGTGACAGATATGAAGGCGCCCGCTGGCAAGGGGTTTGTAAATGATGCCAAGTCAGACGAACTTGAGCGAAGGCTTGAAATTCTCAGCAGGCTAAACGAAACTTATCCGGGAAGTAACCAGGAGCTATGTGCTTTGAAGTTCAGTTCTCCATTTCAGCTCTTGGTTGCAACCATTCTTTCTGCGCAGTGTACAGATGAAAGGGTGAATCTCACCACGCCTTCCCTTTTTGCGAAATATCCAACCGCTAAGGAAATGGCACTTGCTCGAGTTGATGAGATTGAGCAAATAATATATTCCACCGGTTTTTATAAAAACAAAGCCCGAAATATATCAAAAATGGCCAGTCAGGTTTTATCTGTCAAGGGTGGTCGTATCCCTGATAATCTTGAAGATTTGGTCAAACTTCCTGGTGTAGGTAGGAAGACCGCCAACGTTATTTTGTCGGTTGGCTTTGGCAAGCCAGGATTGGCAGTAGATACCCACGTCGGGCGTTTGGCTCGAAGGTTAGGACTAACCTGTTCCAAAGACCCGGTAAGGATAGAAAAGGATTTGATGGAATGGGTTCCTCCACCTGCCACGGGAGGATTCTCTTTGCGATTGATCATACATGGCCGCAGGGTATGTTTTGCCAGAAAGCCAAATTGCTCGGTCTGTGTGCTTTGTGATCTATGTCCATCAGCTTTTAACTAGGAGTTCCTGACTTTTCTAATTGAGCGAAGAGCGGATTTTAGAGATCTTTCAGCCTGATATAGATCGTGAGCATAGCCGTCCAGTTTCTGACCAGCATATGAGTCTGCTATCTTGACAATCCTTTCAGTTATCTCCTCAAGGGCAGTTCCAAGAGATGACAATTCAGCCTTATTGCTGGCCTTGAATTCCGATGTGTCCATTGGTTTCCTTTTTTTGTGTTTAGATCTTACTGCCAATGTGGGCCTTTTTACGAGATGCCATATTGGAATTGTTGGTTTGTTATTGGTTGTGACTATTCAACCTTCAAGGTAAAGAGCAATAAGGTCAAGCAGGAGTTTTTTCAAATGTTTCGTTATTCGACTTGCTTTTTGCCAGATAAATTGAATTTTACATTTTCAATCTAAGGTTAGTTAGCCTTACAGCCTGGCCTGGAAAGGTTGAGACCAAATGTTATTAACCAGGTTTCCTGCCGATGAAATCTAATTGTTCCCGTTGGCTGAAAGGGTGCATGATTTGAATAGATGGATAGTTTTTTGCTGTTCAAACTAGAGTTATAAGTCTATGTTAAAATTACTCGACCTTCGAAACGCCTCGGGAAACTATCTAGATTCGCTTCCACGGCCCAAGGTAATCCAAGAGCTTCCGGTGGATGCTGTTCGCGAGATAATCACCCGTGTCAAAAATGAAGGAGACAAAGCCTTACTGGCTTATACGGCAGACTTCGATAGAGTGAAACTTTCTTCGCTTCAGGTTCCGTATCCAGAACTTGAAGCTGCATACAAAAGGATTTCTTCAGACCTTCGGGACGCCCTTTTGGTGGCAGCAGATGCAATTCGTGGCTATCACCAATTGGAGGTCGAAACTGATAAAACCTTCAGTCATAATGGGCTTACTGTTACACAGCGCTCGATTCCGGTCTCCGTGGCAGGCTGCTACGTCCCTGGAGGAAAAGCACGATATCCATCTTCGGTTTTGATGACTGCCATCCCAGCCAAGGTGGCTGGAGTTGATCAGATAGTCCTTTGCGTTCCACCAGGTCCTGACGGTAAGGTAGACGATGCCACGCTGGCTGCTGCTTACATTGCGGAAGTTGACAAGCTTTACAGCGTCGGAGGTGCACAGGCTATAGCTGCTATGGCCTACGGTACTGAAACGGTAGCAAGAGCTGATGTTATTGTTGGTCCGGGGAATATTTACGTGTCCGTGGCAAAGCGTGAGGTAGCACAGGATGTAGGCATTCCAACCTCGTTTGCTGGGCCATCCGAGGTGGTGGTCATCGCGGATTCGACTACGCCAGCGCCATTCGCGGCAATCGACGTTGTGGTTCAGGCGGAGCATGGTCCGGACGGTCTGGCGTGGTTCGTATCATGGGATCAGTCAGTCATCGAAGAGGTAGTGAAGGAAGTCGACAAGATTGTTGTCGATTCGCCAAGGCGTGCCGAGATTGAATCCACGCTTAGTGAAGGTGGATTCGCAGTTTTAGTCAGGGATCCTGCACAAGCTATTGAGGTTTCAAATGCCATAGCTCCAGAGCATCTTGAAATCCTTTGCGACTCGGCGGACGAGTTGATTGGAAATGTTCGCAATGCCGGAGCGGTTTTTATTGGGAAGCTTTCGCCGGCCAGTTTGGGCGATTATGTTGCTGGGCCGAGTCACGTTCTACCAACTTACGGTTCTGCCCGATTTTCATCAGCGCTTCGAGTATCAGATTTCGTCAAACATATCCATGTGGTCGAGGCAAGCCAAGCGGGCATTGATAACTTGGCTCCCCATGTATCAGCGATTGCAGCGTCAGAAGGATTGTATGCGCATCAGATGAGCGTCAATATTCGGAGCTCAGATGCCTAAGGTGAGGCCAGATTTGGCTCTATTCGGTGCTTATCATTCTCCGCAGGTACAGGTGGAAGTCAGGCTTAATACTAATGAGTCTCCATTCAGTCCTGCAGCTGACTTTACGGAGGAGCTTTTCCGCTCATTGTCATCTGCTGATCTGAATCGATATCCTGACAGAATGGCAAAGGAGCTACGTAAATCTCTTGCAGAGTTGCATAGCGTAGCTCCCGAACAGATCTTTATTGGAAACGGTTCTAATGAGGTGATTTCGACCCTGTTTCTTGCCTACGGCGGCCCTGGGCGAAAAGCAATGACGTTTGAGCCAACCTATGCTATGTACTCTCAAATTGCGCGGATTACCTCAACTGAAGTCATTGAAGTTGAACGGGACAGGGAGTTTGCCCTTGGTCTAGATGAAGTGGTGTCAGTACAAGAAGCGACACGTCCGGAGGTGGTATTTTTCTGCTCTCCTAACAACCCCACTGGTTTGGACGAAGATCCGGAGATAATATCTGCCGTAGCTCAGGATGAAAACACTTTGGTGGTTATCGATGAGGCATATGGCCAGTTTGCCAGTTTTAGCGCGCTGAAGCTGGCACAGAACCGGTCGAACATTGTTGTCTCCAAGACATTTTCAAAGGTTTGGTCGTTGGCAGGTTTGAGGCTGGGTTATCTTATCGGACCGGAGGATATTGTTGCCAATTTGTGGGATGTGTGTTTGCCATACCATATAGATACCATAAAGCAATTGGCGGGAAGGCTTTCCCTGGAGCGGGTAAACGATATGGAGGGAACCCTTGATAGGATTCTGGCTGGAAGGGACGAGATAGAGGGTGCGCTTAAAAGATTGGACTTGAAGTATTGGCCCTCCTCGGCGAATTTTATATTATTTAGAGGCCCGGACGGTTTGGGTGATAGATTATGGCAGGCGTTGGTGGATCGGTCGGTTCTGGTGAGGAACTGTTCTGGATGGCCCAGACTTAAGGACTGTTTACGGGTTACCGTTGGCACCGAGGAAGAAAACGCTAGGTTTATAACCGCTTTGTCTGAATCGTTAGCGGAGTTAAGGAGTTAGGTTGCCTAAACAGGCTAGAACGGCATCAGTTGACAGGGTTACCAAAGAGACCAAAGTCAGCGTTTCCTGGGATCTGGATGGTTCTGGTGAGTATTCCATCGGTACGGGATTGCCATTTTTTGACCATATGCTTGCTCAGATTGCCAAACACTCCGGGACCGACTTGACTTTGACTGCTAGCGGAGATATAGAAGTCGATGCACATCATTCAGTTGAAGATACAGGAATTGTGATGGGTCAAGCTCTGTCGCAGGCCCTAGGCGACAAATCCGGGATTAGGCGGTTTGCGTCGCTTTCTCTTCCTCTGGATGAGTCATTGGTATCTGTCGCCCTCGACATTTCTGGAAGGCCTTACCTTGATTTCAATTCGCCCCTTTTAGACGGTAATCCACTCGGCAATCCGGGTTTTGATCCGCAGCTGTCAGAAGAGTTTTTTAGAGCACTGGTTACCAGCGCAGGAATGACACTGCATTTGGATGTTATCCGAGGAAAGAACTCCCACCATGTTCTGGAGGCGTCTTTCAAGTGCTTTGCCCGATGTCTACGCTATGCAATCGAAATTGACGGCAATTCCATGCCTTCCACTAAGGGTGTCATATAACTTAAGTCATACCACCTGGAGTTTGCCTTGCCTTTAGTGGTTGAGCGGATGGGAATCAGCGCATGTTTTTGAGGTGCTGCGCCGTTTGGGTGGGTCGGCCTGGTTAGCTTTTCGGAAGTTTTCACTATTATGCCATTCATTGGAACACTGCTGAGGAAATCAAGTGATAGCGGTTATTGATTACGGAATAGGAAATTTGGGTTCTGCGTATAAGGCGCTCAAGGCGTTGAGAGTAGATGCTGAACTTGTCGATCATCCACGCAGTGTATCGGAGATATCGGGACTTATCTTGCCAGGGGTTGGGTCATTCGGAGCCTGTATTTCGGCGCTGCGCTTCACCGGGCTGGACCGTATGGTATACCAGGCACAACAAAGCAGTATTCCGGTTCTTGGCATATGTGTTGGCATGCAGATGCTTTACCAGCGGTCTGAAGAGTCTCCCGGCGCCAGCGGTCTGGGACTTTTAAATGGTGAGGTAAGACGGCTAAGAAACGCCAAGAAGTTGCCGCATATGTCGTGGGACACGATTACGACAATAAAAAGCAGCTCCCTGCTAAAGGGTTTCACTGGCGGCGAGTGGTTCTATTTTGTTCACTCTTTTGCTCCGGAAGTTACTGATCAGACTGTGGCTAGTTGTGATTTTGGCAGTGTATTCACCGCAGTTGCTGGTGACGGTTTAGTTTTTGGCACTCAATTTCATCCAGAAAAATCATCTTCCAATGGATTGATGCTTCTTTCTAATTTTGTTGCGTTGTGTAGTGAGGTGAGCAGCTAAGTGGAATTTATTCCGGCGATAGATCTGATTGACGGAGAGTGTGTCCGTCTTATCCAGGGTGATTTTGAGCGAAAAATCAGTTATGGAAGTCCTGAGGCGGCAGCGAGAGAGATCCAAAGCCAAGGGGCTAGCTGGCTTCACCTAGTCGATCTGGATGCAGCTAGATCGAACCGAAAGGGGGTCAACAGGGAAGTCATCGCCAAGCTATCAGCAAGCTCATCTTTGAGAATTGAGGTTGGCGGCGGGGTTCGAAGTGTGGCTGACGCCGAGAAGTTATTCGAAGTTGGTGTTGAGCGAGTGATTTTGGGCACCATGGCAGTTCAGGATCCTTCTCTTATCGAGGAGATTTCACGCACTCACCCTGGGGGGGTAGTGGTAGGTCTCGATTACAGGCGCGTGGATGGACTGCGCCAGATTTCGGTAAAAGGATGGACTCAGGCCTCTGGGCTAGATCTTTTCGAAATTTTGCCAAGATTGATTTATAGTGGAGCGGTAGCAGCGATCGTGACCGATATCAGCAGGGATGGAACTTTTAGTGGGCCTGATCTTGAAACTCTTGAAAAGTTGCTTGAGTTTACTTCTCAGAAGCAGTTTCAAATCATAGCTTCGGGGGGCGTGTCAAATCTGGAAGATATCAGACGGTTGAAGAATCTGCGCTCGGGTGATAAGGGTATTTTTGGGGTTATCTCCGGAAGGGCTATTCACGACGGTCGCATTGACATCAAAGAGGCGGTTGCACTGTGCCAGGAGTGAGAATTATACCTTGTTTGGATGTAACCAACAAAAGGGTAGTAAAAGGTGTCAATTTTGTATCTCTGCGCGATGCAGGCGACCCGGTGGAGCTGGCGGAGTTTTATGATAAGTCAGGTGCCGATGAGTTGGTATTTTTAGATATTACCGCCTCGTCGGATGGCAGAGATATCATGGTGGACGTAGTTGAAGCTACGGCAGAGAAGGTGTTTATCCCATTTACTGTTGGCGGCGGGATTAGATCCAATGCTGATGCTCGCAGGATGTTGCGATCGGGTGCAGACAAGGTTTCGATAAATTCAGCTGCTATTGCGAGGCCTTCACTTATAAGTGAGTTGGCAGAAGAGTTCGGCTCGCAATGCGTTGTGGTGGCGATTGATGCGCGAAGTTCAGTTGAGCTGGGTTCCGAGGTCTATTCCCACGGAGGCCGCATTCCTACAGGAATCAATGTTTTTGATTGGGCGATAAGAGCGCAGAGTCTCGGCGCTGGCGAGATACTTCTAACTTCAATGGATCGAGACGGTACTAAGGATGGATTTGACCTTGAACTTACCAAGGGTGTTGTGGATAGAGTTTCGATCCCAGTAATTGCAAGTGGTGGAGTGGGAAAGGTGGAAGACTTTGTCAGAGGTGCAGAATATGCCCATGCAGATGCCCTTCTGGCTGCATCAGTATTCCATTTTGGTGAATTTAGTGTCGGAGACGTCAAGCAGCAGTTGCAATATCATGGAATATCTGTCCGCCCGGTCGGTTCGTAGCTGTTACATTATTGGAAATTAAGAGTTAGGTTACAGATATGGTTTCGCATGAACAACGTTTGCCTATAACGATGCTCACCGATCGGGTGTTGGTTGAGATTCCAACCAATGACGGTGATCGGCACTCAAGGGCTGGGATTCTGATTCCAGCTACTGCGCAGGTTGCCAAGAGATTGGTTTGGGCCGAAGTGGTGGCGGTTGGTCCAAATGTCAGAGCAATTCAACCGGGAAATAAAGTCTTATTTTCGCCTGAGGATCGGTATGAAGTGGAGGTGCAGGGCGAGGATTATTTGATCTTGAGAGAACGCGATATCCACGCTGTGGCCTCTAATAACACGGAGACCGAAACAGGTCTGTATTTATGATTGAGAGAAATTACGTAAAGCGTATTTCGTCTGAAGAACTGATATCAAGTGTCAAGTTCAATTCGGATGGGCTGGTGCCAACCATCATTCAGGACCGGGATACCAGCGCTGTACTGATGATGGCCTGGATGAACCGGGAGTCGCTTGATATGACACTTGAAAGTGGCAGAACCTGGTTTTGGTCGCGTTCACGCAGCACTTTATGGCCTAAAGGCGAAACTTCTGGCGAGATACAACTGGTTAGGCAAGTATCGGTAGACTGTGACGGCGATACTCTTTTGATTGAGGTGGATCAGCAAGGTGGCGGCGCTTGTCATACGGGCAGCTACTCCTGCTTCTACAGGGGAGTGGAAGTTAAGGGCGAACAGGCACACGATGGCTCAGAGTAGCTTTGATACCTTTATCGGACAAGCCCGAAGTGGTTCGGGGTATCGGATAGTTCCGGTGTTCAAGGAGTATTTGGCCGATACCATCACCCCTGTTTCCGCTTTTATGTCTCTTGTTGGATATCAAGACGAGGGTTTCTTGCTTGAATCGGTGGAAAAGGGTGAGCGTTGGTCGAGATTTTCCTTTGTTGGGCGTCACACGCTAGCTGAAGTGTCAGTTACCAATGGACAGGTAAAAATAACTTCTGAAGTGTCATTACCTGATACTGCAGTTGATACTTCGAGTTTCCTGTCTACTTTAGAGTTTTTTCTGGAAAACATATCAGCTGAAGAGTTGACTGAATTAACTCCACTTAATTGTGGGTTTGTTGGTTATATCGGATATGACATAATTCGTGAAATTGAGGATCTACCGGATCCCCCGATGGATGACTACGGTTTTCCGGACGCGATTATGCGTCTTATTGGTGAGATTGCCGTATTTGATCACTGGCGGCAAAAGGTTATTTTGATTTCAAATGTTTTAGTGGAGCCCACTAGTGATGACGAAGATCTGAAGCAGAAGTACCAATCGGCGTTAGTTCAGGTTGAAAATATGGCTTCGCAGCTTGGAACCTCTGCTCCAAATCCTATGAATGTTTCGATCGATTCGGCGGAAGAGCCCGTTTCTGCCACCAGTTCGCTTAGCACTGAGCAGTATGCTAGGGCCGTCTTGGCTGCTCAGGAGTATATTCGTGCAGGTGATATATTCCAAGTTGTGCTCTCAAAACGTTTTTCTTTTCAATTGGGTGCCCATCCGGTTGATTTCTACAGGGTGTTAAGGCAGTTAAATCCATCTCCCTATATGTATCTTTTGCGATTTGGCTCGATTACCGTAGCCGGATCATCACCTGAACCCGTAGTCAAGGTAATGGGCAACCGGGTCATCTCAAGGCCCATAGCCGGAACTCGCCCCCGGGGCAGTAATGATTTGGAAGACCAGGCTTTAGGAGCAGAGCTCTTAGAACATCCAAAAGAAATTGCTGAGCATCTCATGCTTGTCGACTTGGCTCGAAATGACATCGGCAGGGTAGCTGAGTTCAAGACTGAGGCTATGGATGAACTGATGGTGCTTGAGCGGTATTCACACGTTATGCATATGACATCGCAAGTATCGGCGGTGAAAAGGGCTGGCAGTACTTCTATTGACGTTTTGAAGGCGACCCTTCCAGCGGGAACGGTGTCTGGGGCTCCCAAGATTCGGGCAATGGAGATCATAAATGAGCTGGAGCCGGTAAAGCGGGGCCCTTACGCAGGTCTGGTGGGGTATATTGATTTCTCTGGCAACCTCGATGCCGCTATTGCCATACGGACGCTTTTCTCTGATTCAGGCGGGCGTTCCTTCGTTCAGGCAGGGGCGGGAATAGTGGCTGATTCAGAACCACTGGCTGAGGATATGGAGTGCACCAATAAGGCCAAAGCGTTGTTGATAGCTGTCGGCGCAGCCAGGAAACTGGCCATAAGTGATCGGGATCAGATATGAACCTACTATGGAGGACCGCTGCAGATATAGTACGAGTCAGCGGTGAACAAGACGAATGGTATCTTCAGGGTCAACTTTCAATTTCTGTAGCCGGTATAGACAGCTCGAATGCGAAATTAGGACTGCTGCTTGAGCCGGATGGATCTTTAGTGGCCCCAGTTGCTGTATGTCACGATCATTTAGGGTTCGAACTTTACTGCCCTCGGGGTAGCGGTGAAGCTGTTTTGGAGAGGCTGACGAGGTTCCGGTTGAGGACAAAGGTTGATTTTAATCTGTCTTCCGGGAATGTGATTAGCTTGGCTTCGAGCGAACCACCTGAGCTGCGGCAGCTTATCGATTCTGCATTGAGTCAGCAGCCTGGCCTGGTTGGTTTGAGTAGTAGTGAGGTAGTGGGATGGAAGGTGGTAAACCTCTATGCCGGATTTGATACAACCTGGGTTGCCAATTTTAATTCTCTTGACTCCTTTTTGGAAGCCGAAGGTGAACTGGCCAGAATTGTGACTGGAATTCCAGCCTGGGGGAAGGAGATCTTTCCGGGAATGAATCCTATGGAGCTTGGCCGCGCATACGTAAGAGACCATGCAGATTTTACAAAAGGCTGCTATACCGGCCAGGAGTTGATTGAGCGGGTAGATTCCAGAGGTTACAACACTCCCAGACTGTTGGAAAGTTTCGCAATAATTGGTGATCAGGATTTAGAATTAGCTTCTCCTATTGAAGTTAGCGATGAACAAGGAAAGAGAGTTTTCACAATCACCTCCGCCTCAAGGCATCCGGATTTTCATTGCTGGGTGGGTATTGGCTTTTCCCATCGCTATTCGGGGTCTTTTTTGGAAGAATTTCAATTTAATAATCTTGAGATAGTTTCCCGGCAGCCCGGCGGAATCGTTGAATATTTACATTCCAGAGGACGTTAAAGCGGATCTTTTCTCATGTCATTGCGCAGTAATTGAATGCAAAGCTAATGGTTTGTATTTTTAGCAAATAGCATCTATTTATAAATGGCTACTTACCTCGACAAGATAATTTCAGACCATCGGGAAATGGCGGCACGCGATACGCGAAGCACAAAGGAATTATTGCGCCACGTGTCAAGTATGCAACCCTGCCTTGGTTTCAGGGAGGCACTACTTGGAGAGGGAGTTTCGGTAATAGCTGAGATTAAAAGGAAGTCTCCCTCCAGGGGTGCTCTGAATTTAAATCTGGATCCAGTTGTTCAGGCTAAGGCGTACTCTGATTTCGGAGCCAGCTGTATCAGCGTATTGACAGATTCGCAATATTTTTTAGGAAGCCTTGACGATCTTTTACAGGTTCGAAACGCAGTTGAAACACCTCTGCTTCGAAAAGATTTTACAGTTTCTCGAAATGACGTTCTGGATGCCAGGATTTATGGGGCTGACGCGGTGCTTCTGATAGTGGCAGCACTTCAAGGGCATGAATTGTTGGATTTATTTAGCTTGGCTAAAGAAGTTGGGCTTGATGTCTTGGTGGAAGTTCACGATCAGGCGGAGTTGGACAGAGCTCTTGAAATTGGTGCGGACATTATAGGAATCAACCAAAGGGATCTTTTCACCTTTCAGGTTGATGTTTCGAGAGCCCGTAACTTAATTGCCTATATTCCGAAGTCAGTTGTGAAAATTTGTGAATCTGGTATCGATAGTGAAGTGCAAATGAATGAACTGCTGGAGCTTGGTTATGACGCGGCACTAATCGGTGAGACGCTGGTGAAATCAAATGATCCAAGCGCCAGGTTAGCGTCTTTGGTTAGTGCTGGTAAGAGTGAAGTTTAGATGTTTGTTAAGATCTGCGGGATAACAAATGAGAACGACGCACTTCTTTCGGTAGCATTGGGGGCAGATGCGATTGGATTTATATTCGCTCCTTCAAAACGCCAGGTGAGCAAAGAGCAAGTACGCGATATTGTAAAGCAGCTCCCTACAGAAACTATGACCTTTGGTGTCTTTGCCAATGAGAATCCGGATGCAGTAGTTAGAACCGTGCATGAAATTGGATTAAGCGGGGCACAGTTACACGGATCTGAAGGGCCTGAAGCTGTCGATTATATCTCCTCCAGAGTGCAGGTTGTTTTGAAAGCATTTCCAGGAAATGCCCCGAGTATTGAGCGAATGGCAAAGTTTAATGCCAATGCCTTTCTATTTGACTCGCCGAGTCCCGGTTCAGGTATTGCTTTTGACTGGAATGAGATAACCGGGCTTTCGGCAAAGGTGAGATTGATTTTGGCGGGTGGCCTGACTCCTGAAAACGTGGAAGATGCCATTAGGATAGTAAGACCGTTCGGAGTCGATGTCTCTTCTGGGGTTGAAGCTCGCCCGGGCAAGAAAGACCCTGCAAAGTTGCGGCTGTTTATTGCCAAATCACGTGCTGCTTTACTGGAAATACCGGGACGAGATTCTGAGATAGATTCTTCTGTCAATCCCTTTGTGCAGGATTTGATATCGAAAAGATCGGCCATGATTGAGAAAAGTGGCGATGGAGTGTTTGATTGGGAGGAAGAGCTTTGAGTTTGATGAACACCCCATCTTCGTCGGGTAGATTCGGAGATTTTGGGGGTCGTTTTGTCCCTGAATCACTGATGCCTGCCTGTTTGGAACTCGAAGAAGTTTTCAACCAAGCTTGGAACGATCCGGAGTTTCTAGGTGAATACCATCGGATCTTACGGGAGTACGGTGGCCGTCCTACTCCCGTTACCCGTCTTGGCAGATTATCGTCTCACCTGGGTGTGGAAGTTCTAATAAAGAGGGAGGATCTTGCACATACTGGAAGTCACAAGATAAATAATGTCATCGGACAGGCCCTATTGACCAAACGCATGGGGAAGAAGCGGATGATCGCAGAGACGGGTGCTGGTCAGCACGGCGTAGCCACCGCCACAGCTGCAGCACTATTGGGGTTGGAATGCGTCGTTTATATGGGTGAGGTTGACGTCAAGAGACAGGCGCTGAATGTATTTAGGATGAAATTATTGGGAGCAGATGTGATCCCAGTTTCTTCAGGCTCACGTACTCTAAAGGACGCAATAAATGAGGCGATGAGAGAGTGGGTGACAAGTGTAGAGAGTACTCACTACTGCATCGGATCGGTTATGGGACCTCATCCTTATCCCTATATGGTCAGGCAGTTCCAACGAATTATCGGTGATGAAGCATATGAGCAGACTCGAGTTATGCTCGACGGGGAAGTGCCCGATTATGTAGTGGCCTGTGTGGGTGGAGGATCAAATGCGGCCGGAACCTTCGCAGGTTTTATTGACAGCCGGAGCAGGCTTATTGGAGTAGAGCCGGAAGGTGGGGCCGCGATAAATAACGGGATACCCGGGATCGTCCATGGGATGCGCTCCAATTTGCTCCAGGACGACGTGGGCCAGGTACTTGAAGCGCATTCAATCTCGGCAGGTCTTGATTATCCTGGTGTTGGGCCTGAGCATTCCTATCTTTCGTCAATCGGGAGAGCCGAGTACGTGACCGCTTGCGACCAGGAGGTTCTGGAAGCGTTACAGCTGGTCTCCAGGCTTGAAGGGATAATTCCTGCTCTTGAGCCTGCTCATGCTATGGCTTGGTTGATACGGGAAGCTGGAAAGAAGATTCCGGCGGGTTCAACCGTGCTGGTAACTATGTCTGGCCGAGGTGACAAGGATGCCGAGACGGTCGCGGAGATTTTGGGCGGTGGTATTTGATGCCAAATCTATCGCTTGAAGCCTCGTTGACCCAGAGTAGAGATTCTGGGAAAAAGCTACTGGTTCCCTATGTCACTGGTGGACTTGGCGACTGGGTCGAAATTGTCCATGCTGTGATTGATGCAGGTGCAGATGCGGTGGAGGTTGGAATCCCGTTCTCCGACCCAATAATGGACGGCCCCACTATTCAGGAGGCATCGCAACGCGCTATAGAGGGCGGCGCTACTCCGACCGGAATTCTGTCGGAAATCAAGAAGGCTGATTTTGGGGTGCCGATCGCGGTAATGACTTATTACAACATCGTTTATCACGCGGGCCACCAGCGTTTTGCCAGTACTTTGTCGGACTGCGGCATTTCTGGTTCCATAATTCCTGACCTCCAGTTAGATGAGGCAAGGGAGTGGATAGCTCAGGCTGATTCAAGCGGGATTGATAATGTATTACTTGCGGCACCATCTACTCCCACGCAACGGATCAAAGCTTTGGTGGATGCCACTCGTGGTTTTATCTACGGCGTAGGTCTTATGGGTGTAACCGGTGAGCGAGCTTCGCTTTCTTCCTCCTCGACCGAGGTAGCCAGGGTATTGAAGGCGCACACCACTAAGCCCGTTCTAATTGGGGTGGGTGTTTCCAACCCATCTCAGGCTGAAGAGGTGGTTAGGATTGCCGACGGGGCAATTGTTGGCTCAGCATTGGTTCGCCGCATGCTTGAAGGTCAAGGTCCAAGCGGAGCCTATGCATTTATTTCTGAACTTCGCAAGGCTATAGATTCACTAAAGCCTTAAGTGAGATGACAAGCTCTTGATCAAAACATGTACGTAAGCCTGCGGGATTTATCTGTCGTCGGGGGTCCTTGGCGCTCGTGGCAAAGCCAGGTGGATTATGGGCTTGCTGGCCAAAATGTCCAGGGGTCAGGCTTGCTCGAGCGCCTTGGACAGTAGCTGGTAAGCGTCGTTGGCAAGTTGTTGGAGTTCAGGATCGTTTATTAGTTCTCGCGGGTCAACGATTGTTATTGAGGTTCCAGATGGAGTTTCAGCCAGCACGACATTGCACGGCATCATTAGGGCGAATGCCGGGTCATGGGTGAGGGCCTGGTTTGCAAATGTTGGATTGCATGCTCCGAGGATGACTAGCGGATCCCGGTCCACGTCAATCTTTGCTTTCAAGGTTTTCGCTACATCGATTTCTGTAAGTATTCCAAACCCAACTCCGGAGAGAGCTTTGGTAATTGCCGCTTTCGACTCTTCTAACGACTTGTCGGTGATCTTAGTTAGTGCCATGTCACTGATCCTCTGTTTGAGATGTTAACCTTTATTATACCCTATAGGGTATAATAGACCCGGGGCACCTGAAATGCCTCAAAATAGAAAATAAATTTTACCGAGGTTCTCTTGCTTCGATCGTAGGTGGCTGCGAAACGTTTCAACGTTTCCCGGATCGTTCTCGGTTCGCCATGCGTCTTCTGATCATTTCTCGTCTCTGCTGCAGTTCCCTATAGGTGATTCGATCGATATCATCCTGGAGTCCAAGGGATCCTTTTATTCCTGCTAGATCGACTTCCACTTTTCGGGGGTCAATTCCTATTTCGGTAGCGATTTTGTCTCCATGTTTTGATGCAAAATAAGTTGCCAGGTTTGTGATCTCAGTAAACAAATCGACATCTGGGGCATACCTGGGCATGGAAGAGTCGAGAAAGAGCATATTTTTTATAAAAAGCATTAACTCCTTGGGCAATTTGGCGCCATAACCGAGTAGAGCTTTTGTAATCTCCCGTATCTGCGCTGTTAGTTCTTCGGGGGATAGGGTGGTGGGGTCTAACGGTGGACCCTCGAGACCCAGCTCATCTATAACTTCTCTGACATTGACGTCCTTGGGAAGAGCACCTAAATCACGTAATGATTCAACTTGCATTTGGACGTTATTAAGTGTGCTTGCCATCAATAATCTCAAGAACGCGAGACGTTTTGGTTCTGACAATCTTCCGGTCATTCCGTAATCTAGTAGTGCTACCGTGCCATCGCTCTGCACCAACAGGTTTCCTCCATGGAGATCGCCATGGAATACTCCGTAGATGACTGCACCTTCCATGAACGATGTCATGGTCGCACGGATTACAGCCGAAGTGTCTATTCCAGCCTGGACCATATCGCTAACATCGTCCCAGCGGTACCCGCGTAGCTCCTCCATTATCAGCACTTTTTTCGTGACGAATCGTGGATGTGGTCTCGGAACCACCAGTGTATTTTGATCAGTCTCGGCCAATACTTTGGCAATATCTAACATATTGGCAGCTTCGAGCCGAAAATCGAGCTCCTCTACTATCGTTTCAGCGAAAAGTTCTACAAGCGATGGAGGATTGGCTAGAGCCGTTACCGGGATTCGCCCAACTAAGGTAGGGGCAAACCAGGACATTGCTGCGAGGTCTTTTTCGACCAGTTGATCGATAGAAGTTCGTTGTACTTTTACTACTACAAGTTCGCCACTTCGAAGTCGAGCTCTGTGGACTTGAGCTATAGACGCTGCCGCCATAGCCTGCTCGTCAAATTCTATGAAAAGATCTTCGAGCGTTGCCCCCAGCTCGCTTTCGACGGTTTGACGGACATTGTTAAAAGGTTCCGGAGACACCTGGTCTCGAAGGAGCTTGAACTGACTTACTAAATCGGATGGAAAAATTCCATCGCCATTTGAAATTATCTGCCCTAATTTTATATAAGTGGGTCCTAGCTTCTCAAATGCGATCCGGAGCCTAGTGGCCAGTTTCTCGACAGAATTCGCTTTTGAAACTTTCTTATCGTAAAATTTCCAGATTGCAAGGGCTGACAGGAGATGGTATGCAGTGGTCAGTACTCTAGATCCTGGAGGTAGGAGTCTCTTGACCGTCAGAGATGGAAGTTGCGATTTGGATTGACTGCGAAGATCGGGAATGTTTTTAAGCCAAATGATTTCATTTGGATCAATCAGCCACGGAGGATTGAGTGAAAATGCTCCAAATTCTCGGTCAACGGGTGGGGTACGGAAACTTTCTACATTCTTGTGTGGATCTCTCATCTGATTCCGGTCTTATAGGCAATACAAATAATTTACCGCCAACTCCAGATTAGTAAGATTCAGATTCGTTTTTAAAGCTAACAAGCACGAGCTGGTTATTCCCGTGCCTGTTAGCTTTAAGATTTAAAAGATAGCAAATTTGGTCTATCCGAATGGTTCCATCACAATGGAACCATTGTGACCGCCAAAACCAAAGGAGTTGGATATTACAGGTCCGAGTTCAATTTTTCTGGGTTCTAAAATCACAACATCTATATTGATCTCCGGATCAATATTTTTGGTATTTGCTGTTGGTACCACCATTCCCTTTTCAAGGGTAAGGGCTGCAGCCGCTGCTCCGAGCGCACCAGCACCACCTAACGCATGTCCAAGAGCACCTTTTATTGAGGTTGCCGGTGGGGGAGAGTCGCCAAATACCGAGATGATGGCTTCTGATTCTGAGAGATCGTTCAATGGAGTCGAAGTGCCATGGGCATTTATATGAACGATATCTCCTGGAGTCATATTTGCATCCGCTATGGCCAGCCGCATACATTCGGCTGCACCAATCCCGTGAGGGGCGGGGGCAGTGATATGGTATGCGTCGGCGTTGGAGGCTGTTCCAGAAATGATTCCGTAGATATGTGCACCTCGTGCTTTGGCAAATTCAAGCTCTTCGAGGACTACAACAGCTCCACCTTCGGTCATTACAAACCCGTCCCGGTCTTTATCGAAAGGCCTGGATATGTCGACATTTGACATTGCAGTCATATTTACAAATCCGGCATAAGCGGTTGAGGTCATTGCTGCCTCAGTTCCGCCTGCAAGCATAACCTTGCATCGCCCAGTTGCGATGGTTTTAGCAGCCCGGATGATTGCGTGGGTTCCAGCAGCACAGGCGGTTACTACAGATTCGCAGGGTCCTCGAAAACCGTATTTCATTGAAATTGAGGCCGAGCCTGCGTTGCCCATCATCAGTGGTACCAAGAACGGGCTGACCCGGTCTGCCCCTCGTTCATATTGCAGGATGACTTGGTTTTCGAGGCTGGATAGTCCGCCAATGCCGGTTCCCATCATTACACCAGCAAGATCGGGATTGACTTCAAATTCACCGGCGTCTTTCATAGCCAAATCAGCAGCCGCAATCCCAAATTGATTAAATCGGTCTGTCCTGCGGATTTCTTTTGCGTTTAACCATTTGGAGGGCTCAAAATCCTTTATGGTTCGATCGCCCGTCACTTCCGATTGACACAGGCCATCCCAAAAGGCGTCTTTACCGATCCCAACCGATGATACTGGCCCAATTCCGGTAATAGCAACTTTGTAAGGTGCTTCCAGTCCATCTCTGGCGCCGTTTGGCCCCCAGGTCAGTTTCATTATAGTTTGCCCGTTACTAGTGCGTAGGCTCCTCCGACCGTGTCCACTCCATCGAGTTCGGACTCCTCCACGGTTATGTTGAACTCTTCTTCGAGGGCCATTACAAGTTCCACCAGGTCTAAAGAGTCTGCATCCAAGTCTTCGGCAAATCGGGCTTCAAGGGTGACTTGATCTGGTGTCACGCCTAGAACCTCGACTGCACATTTCCTGAATCTCTCAAAAGTTTCCTTGTCTTCCATTTTATTTCCTTTCATATTTTTTTAGTTGCTGTACTGCAAATCCATTATGATGAGTCGCTATTTGGAGATGGTTGTGAGTTAAAATCCCATAGCCAATCCTCCATCGACCGGAAGCACTACTCCGGTGATATATCGAGCTTCGTCAGAAGCTAGAAATTTTATTGCATACGCGATCTCCAATGGATCCGCTGCTCTTTGCAGGGGTATCTGGCCCACCATAGAGCTGACCTTTTCCTCGCCGAGTACCTTCAACATGTCAGTATCGACGGCACCGGGAACAACCACGTTAACAGTGATTTTTCTGGAGGCAACTTCTCTTGCCAGGGATCTTGCCAGGCCGATCAGGCCGGCCTTTGATGCTCCGTAATTGGATTGTCCGGCTATGCCCATCTGTGCCACAACTGACGACACGTAGATGATTCTTCCCCAGTGGGCTTTCACCATTTTGGGCAGTGCGCATTTCGTAAGATGGTAAGCAGAAGTCAGGTTCGTTTGAATTACCTCATCCCATGCGGTTTGGTTCATCCTGAGCATCAAGGTATCCTTGGTCATACCGGCATTGGCAACTAAAATCTCAACCGGGCCAAGCTCTTCCTCTACCAGTTTGAAGGTGTCTTGAATTTGAATTGGATCAGAGATGTCGCATTTAAATGCATGGATGCCGAGACTGGTTAGCGACTCTTCTACGTGATTATTTCGATATGTCACTGCCACATTGTGCCCAGCCTCGGCTAACAGTTGGGCCAATGCGCCGCCTATTCCTTTGGCGCCCCCGGTTATCAACACGGTTCTTTTGTTCATCGGATCGTCCATTTGACTATTGCGCTTGACCAAGTCATGCCGGCGCCAAATCCACAGAACAAAATATTGTCGCCTTCTTTTAGCCGTCCTGACTCAGCCGCGTCAGCTAAAGCCAGCGGAATTGAGGCAGATGAGGTGTTTCCCGTGCGATCCAGCACTACTGCGGTTCTCTCTATTGGAATTCCAAGTCTTTGGTTTGCCGCTTCAATTATTCTGATATTGGCCTGGTGGGGAACCATAAGAGCTATATCGTCGTTTGTCAGATTGGCTTTCTCTAGGACGTTGTTTGAGGAATCGACCATGACCCGAACTGCTCGTTTGAAGACTTCTCGTCCTTCCATTTTCATATAATCGCCAAGATTGCAGTATAAAATTGGCGCCGCCGAGCCGTCCACTCCGAGGTCGTAGGCGAGAATGTTATCAGTGCCGGAATCGACTTCCAGCACAATTGCTCCAGCTCCGTCGGCAAAAAGGATAGCTGTCGAGCGGTCGTCCTGGTCGGTTATTCGGGAGAGAGTGTCTGACCCTATCAGAAGTACCTTATTGCTGCCCATTTTGATCATTCCTGAGGCTGCTACCAGCCCATAGACAAAACCAGCGCAAGCGGCATTAAGGTCAAAGGCCCCTCCCTTGGTTCCAATCAGATTCTGAACCAGCGAAGAGGTGGCAGGTGTTGTCAGATCCGGTGTGGTGGTCGATAGCACCAATAGATCGATGTCTTCTGGAATAAGGTTCGCTGATTTTATCGCACGTATACCCGCTTCTGCAGCCAGTGACGCGGTGGTGCCTCCAAACCGGCGCTCTTTGATGCCAGTTCTCTCGGTTATCCATTGGTCGGATGTATCTATCCTAGCTTCGAAGTCTGCATTGGTTACTACCCGATCTGGCAGTGCAACGCCCCAACCAGTTATGCGTGTTCCTCTTATATTCATGATTCCCTTTGTGTTCGTAGCCACGCTAACGGTTGGCCAATAGTTACTCGTTCACCTGAAACAGCTATCATTCCCATGAGTTCGCCTGAGAACGGAGAGCGTACCTCGGTTCCAGATATTGCCCCAATCACCTGTCCCACATTTACGGAGGGCTTTGATTGCCGTTCCGTCTGGGAAGTGACCTCTGGTACTAGTTCCGGAGCGGGTTCGAAGATTCCCGCCTGAGGTGCAACCACCATTCTTTCCGAAATATAAAGATGTTCACCCTGATGATGCTCCAAGACCGGCGTTATAGGGCTATCCGCTGAAATCAGGACAACAAGTTTGTCGAGATCATCTGGAGATCCTACCGATAAGGCATTTAGCTCAGGTACGGTCCGTTTAGCAAGCCCGGTTAGAACTCCGCCGGTTCCAACCTCGATAAGCGTCTTGGCTCCCATTTCAGCCAGCTTTGCAAGGGACTGGGTCCATTTAACAGGTGAAGTCAATTGGGTGGCCAACAGTATTGGCCATTCGGATGCTCTTTGATGTGGTTTGGCATCGACGTTTGCAATCACTGGAACTTCCAGGTCGTAGAAGCGCGTGTCTGAAAGTGCTTTCCTGAGTCTTTGACGGGCTGAGTTCATAAAAGGGGTATGAAAAGCTCCCTTAACTGGGATATTGACTACTTTTTTGGCACCCTTGGTTCTGGCGATTTCGCTGGCTTTTGCGACTGCATCGACCAGTCCAGCTATTACTACTTGTCCTGGAGCGTTATAGTTTGCGACCCATACATTCTCACCAGCCTCGTCGCATGCATTTTGTGCCTCAGAATCGGAAATTCCTAGCAGCGCAGTCATGGCTCCATGGCTTTCGAGAGCCGCGCTCTGCATTGCCTCAGATCTTTCGGACACCAGCTTGGCGCCTGCTTCAAATGAAAGGGCTCCTGCAGCAACTAGTGCCCCATATTCACCCAGCGAGTGACCAGCACACATGGCTGGTGTCACCCCAAGACGTTCTATAGCGTCGAGAATTACCATAGACATCGTGAAAGTTACTAGTTGAGTGTTTCTAGTGGTGGACAAGGTGTCAGCATCGGAATTAATCAACAAGTCTTCTATGTCGCGCCCCGTGGCTTCGCTGGCATCGTTTACAAGCTCCCAGGAAGGATGGTCTACCCATGGTGCGCCCATGTTGGGTCTCTGTGAGCCCTGGCCAGGAAATGTAAAAGCTATCAACAGTATTCTCCGCTACCTACTAATGACACAAACAACCTTTTCTAATTGAATTTCAAAGTTATTCTCTAGAAAGACTTTCCTGAATTTTTCAGGGTCTGTCTTCCTTGAAGAATCAGCTGTTCTTGATGGATCGGCTGCCCGATTTTTCATAGCGCTGAAGCTTAGACTGCGTATAGTTCAAAAAGGTTACAAATTGTTTTTATCCTAAGTTGGTTGCGACGAGATAACTTTTAGATCGATAGTTTTATCAAAAGCGTTATGAAGTCGACACGAGCGGGTAGTCTGACCTATGGTTTTTCCCTATTTGCCCGGGTGGTGGAATGGTAGACACGGAGGACTCAAAATCCTTTGCCCCCAAGGCGTGCGGGTTCAAGTCCCGCCCCGGGTACTTATGATTGCAGCTCAGATCGGAACTGTATCGCTTTTGTTTGCCGAACATTGTCCAGTTTCCTAACCCTGTAAACGGAGCGATTTCAATTCCTTCGTTGAGGTATTTTCGGTCCAACAATTTATCAATATGTGCTTCGTGCTGGTTTTGGATTACTAAACCAATCCAATGGTTGAGGTGCCTGTTTGGTTGTGTATGGCCGGTTATGCTGTCTAAATCAGATTATCTACTGTGCGTAGTATCGGCATTTTTGCAAGCAGTACCTATTTGTGATTGCAGCCTAAATGTCGGATAGGCGATGACGGGACTAAGTGAGATTTCAGATTGGACGTTGCCATGGTTGGTGAAAAGTTTGAGATTGAATGGTCCAAACTTCACTTTGGCTTCTGCGAACTCACACGACCGGTTACAGGTTCCCGCCAGAAACACGATCGGCGTCGGATTGTTTTAATCGAGCTTCATAGCCAAGGGGTTTCTGGATTTGGTGAACTTCCGGCATTAGAAATTCCGAGCTACAGCAGCGAGTGGATTGGGGGATGCTCTCTGCTTCTAAGCGAGGTATTACTTCCAGCATTGATGCGTCAGCCGACTGTAGATTTTCACAGCCTGGATTGGCTTGTGGGTCACGGGGCATGCAGGTTTGCCCTAGAAAGCGCTTTAGCTGATCTTGCCGCCAAACTTAATGGGATCGGATTAACTGAGTATTTGGGCGTTTTATTTAGTAGCCAAAATTACCAACCTTCTCGCCGGCTTTATTTTGGTGCTTCAATAAGTGCTGTCCGCGACTGGAGGAGCACTTTGAGTGAAGTTAAGGATTTACTAAATCAGGGTTTGAAAAGGGTCAAATTCAAAGTCGACAGTAATTGGCGGACCACTGTAGATTTTGCATCGCTACCACGGGAGCTCTCTGAAATAATTCTGGATTTCAATGGTTCGCTAAGCCGGATCCAGGCTGAATCACTGGTTGAAGTCCCAGAACATATCTTTATAGAGGAACCGAGCAGCGATCTAGACATCGATGAGATTAGTAGCTTAGCTCAAAGACTGAAGCGGACTTTGATTCTTGATGAAAGCAGCCAGAGAGTATATGGCCGAAGTGGAATCACGGAGTTCGGTTCTGGTATAGCAATAGCCTTTAAGCCATTTCGGGTCGGATCGCTTGCCCTGATTGACGCATACCTAACCAGCCTGGCTGATTCCAAAATACCTGCATATCTGGGTGGAATGTTTGAGTCTGATATAGGAAGGCGCATGTTGATGACGCTAGGGTCTCACCGGGGATTCACCATGATAGGAGATATGGGTCCGTCAAAGTGGTATTGCGCTGAAAGCTTTGCAGGATCGGTTGACCGCAAAGGTAACGGAGATTTTTTAGTTCCAGATTTTGGGTTTGGGATAGGAGTAACAGAATTGACGCATCATAAATGTGATCGACAGTGTTCGACGATAAGGCATGAGTGATATTGCGCTGTGCTCTAAAGGTGCCTATTCTGATGACCGAATTAATAGACCAGGGTGTTGTATTATGTTGTTGCTTTATGGGTCAAACCCGACGCGATTGATAAATATTGAGCCTTTTAGCAGATGTTTGCGGCGAGAGCGTTTGATGGCAGTAGCTGCTTGACCGACGAAGGTTAGAAGATTTATAAGATTGCGACAGTTTTTTGATTGAATCCTATGTAGGGTATTCTGCAGCCTAGAATGTCACTCTGTTTTGATAACTTGGCGGTTTTGGGTTATAAAGTAAGTCAGCCCCACGTGAGTGGCGCTGTAGCTTTGTAAAGTTAGTATTTAGACCGGGTGAAAACCGGGTCCTCGATTATCAGGGGGAAAGAATGGACATCCAAATGGATGGAGCGTCAAATCGACGCAAATGGGGCAAGAGCCGCATTGTAGCTCTCGGGGTAGTGGCTGCTACCGTCTTAGCTGCATGTGGATCGAGCTCAAGTGCCTCTTCGGCATCAACCACTTCCTCGGCGAGTAGCTCCTCTTCGAAGACACCTTACGTTATACACGCGATTGTGTCGCAGACTGGATTGGCTTCTTTCCTTGGAAGCAGAGAGGCTAAGTCTCTCGATGCTTTAGCAAAAAATGTCAATGCTAGCGGTGGTATAAAAGGTCATCCGTTGCAAATTGACATTCAAGACAATCAATCAAGTCCATCAACTGCAGTCAACTATGCAACCAAGCTGGTGAGTGCGAATGTTCCTTTCATTTTGAACGGTTCAGTCGTAGCGGTTGACGCAGCAGTTGACGCTTTGGCAACTCCAAGTGGGCCGTTCATTTACGATCTGAGCCCAGGAACACACCCCAAGCCAGGAAGCATGGTGTTCTCGGCGGGTATCTCGACCACGTTCGATGCTCAGTCGTATTTGACGTTCCTCAAGTCTAAGGGTCTGACAAATATAGCAGCGATTACTTCGACTGACGGTAGTGGTGTAGATGGTTGGCATCAGTTGAAGGCAGCTCTGGCTAAGCCGGAGTTTTCTTCATTCCATTTGCTGACACACCAGACATTTAACCCAAGTGCCGTTAGCGTCACAACACAGCTATCTGTCATTAAGTCTAAGAATCCGCAGGCGCTTATTATTTGGACCACAGGTAGCCCTCTTGGTACTGTGGTACACGGTATGTCATCGCTTGGCATGGAAAATATTCCGACTGTGACTACAGATGGAAATGCCGACTACACAGAGTTGACACACTTTGCCTCGGTATTGCCTAAGACCCTTTACTTCCCAACTGCTGCGCTTTATCTGCCTCCGTCAGATATTACTAATCCAGCAGTGAAGGCAAAGGTAGTGGCGTTTGACAAGGCGGTCGCGGCTGCTGGTGGACACCCAGGAGATGCATGGGGCCTTTCATGGGACCCAGCTCAGCTTCTGATAGGGGCCATTCAGCACCTCGGAGTAAAGGCCACAGCTCCTCAAATTCTGAAGTACATGGAGAGTTTGAAGAATGTGCCGGGTCTATACGGTGTATATAACTTCTCCACCAGCAATCACCGTGGTCTCTCCGCTTCTGACGTCTACATGACAGTTTGGAACGGAAGTTCTTTCACTCCGGTGTCAGGTCCAGGCGGTACTCCCGCTTCTTCCTCAAGCGCTGGATAGTATCAGTTACAAACAAATAAAGGTAGCGTAATTGTAGGGTCGCCTTATGAAGTCGGAGAAATTCGACTTCAGGGTGACCCTTTTTATTTATAAGTAACTCAATTTGTGGGTTTGTTTTATGGTCTTTATTTGTACATCTACGCTTCAAAGACTGGTTTTTGCACCACCGATGCAATGCCATGAATCTTGTGGGATGAATTTCATAGAAGAATATTTTGTTGCCGGGCCATGTATTTCACGGCTGTGCTTTAAGGCTGAGGGGTCTTCGTAAGCAGTGGCAATTAGGGAACAGTGCGCAAAATCCCCGAGGAGGTATCTTCCCTAGCCAGTGCAGTGGAGATGAGCTGCTGGCTTAAATGAATGCCAAGAATGCCAGATCCTTAAGCTACCTGTAGGAGCTGGCGAGTAGCTTCAACGGGAGTATGAATGTGAATCTAGAGTATTATTTAAGAGATAATCAATTTAACAGAGATAGATTCTGTATAACAGAATGTCTAAGGGCTGCACGGAAGTGGCACTATTAGGATTGGGGCCGTTTATGAACGATGTATCCAAGATGCTGGCTGACGTTAGAAGGGGCATGATCCCGGCTTACGTCTATAACGACAGCGAGGTATACGAGCTTGAAAAGGAACACATCTTCGAACGTTCCTGGGTATTCCTGGCCCACGAATCGGAGATTCCTGATCCGGGCGACTACGTGGTGCGTAGAGTTCTAGAGGATTCCTTCATTGTTTCAAGGGACGAAAGCGGGTCCGTTCGGGTCATGTTCAACATGTGTTTGCATCGTGGAATGCAGATTTGCCGGGCAGAAGTCGGCAATGCGTCGCATTTCCGGTGCCCTTATCATGGCTGGTCTTATCGCAATGATGGGAAGCTGGTCGGGCTGCCCTTTCATGCAGAGGCATACGGTGGCGAAGATGGATTCAACAAAAGCGGTCAGACCTTGCTGCCAGCTCCGTCCGTAGAGACCATCAATGGATTGATATTTGTCAATTTGGATCCCAATGCTCAACCATTGAGGGAATATATGGGCGACTTTGCCTTTTACCTGGACTTCTATACCAAGCAGAGTCCACAAGGTGTCGAAGTCAGGGGACCACAGCGCTGGCGAGTCAAAGCGAACTGGAAGATCGGTGCCGAAAACGCAGCTGGGGATAGTTACCACACGCCTCAAACTCACCGAAGCGTGGTCGAGATTGGCCTTTTCAGGGAGCCAACTGGTTCCAAGAGAAAAGAAGGTGCTCTCTACTGGGCTGGGCGTGGTGGCGGAACAACATATAAGCTTCCCGAGGGAACCTTCAGAGAGAAGCTGAGGTATGTCGGCTATACGGAAGAGATGATTGACCGGATGGAGGACTCTTGGAGCGAGGAGCACAAGAGGGTAGTCAGCGAAGACGGTTTTATGATCTCCGCAGCCACTTTGTTTCCGAACTTCAGCTTTATTCATAACTGGCCCAAAGTTGATGCAACAGCCTCTGACGATGTGGTTCCATTTATAACAATGAGGGTATGGCAACCCATAAGTGCAACTGAGACTGAGGTCATGTCCTGGTTCATTGTTGATAAGAATGCTCCAGAGGATTTCAAAGAGGCTTCTTACAAGGGTTATCTGATGTGTTTTGGAAGTACTGGCATGTTTGAGCAGGATGATGTGGAGAACTGGGTTTCGATCACATCAATTGCGGCTGGTTCAATGGCTAAGAGGCTGCTGCTGAATAGCAGGATGGGTTTGACGAGTGAAGATAAGCCTCTAAATCCGCCACTGGCTAATTTTCATGGACCTGGGACCGCATACGTTGGTTACGGCGAATTTAACCAGCGGGCTCTTCTTTCTGAGTGGGCTGACTTTATCGAGAAGCCGTTAGAGGAAGTAGAGCGGCTTGCCATGGGTGAAAAGAAGTCCAAAGACGCTTCAAACAAAGGGAGTAAGTAATGGCGGTAGCAAAGACTGACACAACGCTTATGCGTCCGTTGCGCTATAGTGACGAAAGGCATCTTGAGGCCCATCAATTTCTGGTCGATGAGAGTTACATTTTGGATTCTCAAAGGTATGACGAGTGGCTTACGCTCCTCACGGACGACATTCAGTACAATCTGCCAGTTCGGGTCACAACTGCACGGGGTGCCGGCTTCGATACAGCAAAAGGTATGAGTCACTTCGACGAGGATAAATACTCATTATCGATGAGGGTTGCAAGATTTGCAACTGAGCACGCTTGGACTGAAGATCCCCCTTCGAGACTTCGGCACTACATTACCAACGTGCGGACTTTCAATACAGATAATGAGAGTGAATTGTTTGTCCAGTCTGCTGTTTTGTTATTCCGCAGCCGCGGAGACAACCGGGAGCCCTACCTTGTTTCTGCTCTCAGAGAAGACATCCTTCGCCTTCAGGATGAAGGGTTGAAGCTGGCGAGGCGGTTGGTTCTAGTCGATGAGTCGGTGGTCAGGATGCAGAACCTGGCTATATTCCTGTGATTGGCGCTTGGGACGGCCATTCGGAGGAGGAATCGGATGGGCCGGTGATTGAACTTGGAAACGAATTCGCAGAAGTACAGATCAGGAAGATTGAGACTAGGAACGGTTCCAGGTTGCTTATTTCATCGCCAAAGTCAGGGCACTATATCACGCTATGCCCTTTGGAGCTGGAAGCCTTGACCTGGCAGAACCAAAACTCTCTTTCACTACTGATAAATAATCCCTATGGTCCCATGGAAGGTGATTTAGATAGTGAGTGAAGGTTGGCTAAAGGATCGTAACGCCTTAGTAGTTGGGGCTGGGTCCGGTATTGGACGCGCGGTGGTGGACGCTTTTATATCGGAAGGTGCGAGAGTCGCTGTTCTCGAAAAGGATCCGGGAAAGAGTTCGGAAATAAGCAATAAATTGCCGGATGTTCCGGTTGTGGTCGGGGACGCTACTACGTATCAGGCTAATCTAGAGGCAGTTTCTGTAGCTGTTGACGCATTTGGCAGTTTAGATATCTTGGTGAATTGCGTTGGGATCTTTGATTTCTATCGAGGGCTGTCTGAGCTTGAGCCAGATTTGATCGACAAGGCATTTGAAGAGATGTATTCGGTCAACGTGAAAAGTCACATACTTTCAGTCAAGGCTGCGCTGCCAGCACTGAAGGAGTCTAAAGGATCTATTATCCTGACTGAATCAACATCATCCTATTACCCGGGACGTGGGGGGGTGCTGTACGTCTCCTCAAAGTTTGCTGTTAGGGGATTGGTAATAACATTGGCCCATGAGCTCGCTCCGGATATTAGAGTAAATGGAGTTGCACCGGGTGGAACATTAAACACTGACTTAAGAGGTTTGGCTAGTTTGGGCTTAGATGCCAAGAGACTGAATGACACTCCTGGCCGGGAGGCCGAATTAGCTGGACGTGTACCTCTTCGGGTAGCGTTGTCGGGAGATGATCATGCCTGGAGTTACGTGTTCTTGGCTTCGAACAGAGCCAGAGGCATAACCGGGGGTGTTATCCATCCAGACGGTGGGATAGGTATTAAGTCCTAGTTTCTATGTAGGTTTGATTGGTTACTATTTTGGAAGGAGCAATTAAGTTGCCTATCGTTAAGGCTGACCTTAATCTTTGTCAGGGATACGCTAACTGCGTAATGGAAGCACCAGAGTTTTTCGATATTGACGATGAAGGTTTGGTTGTAATCCTGCAGGAGAAGTTTGATGAAGACAAGCGGGCGCATGTGGAATCGGCAGCGCGCAGCTGCCCAGTCTCAGCGCTCAGGGTTGAAGACGAGTGAGTTCTGACGTCGTAATTGTAGGGGCATCAGTAGGGGGAGTACGGGCTGCACAATCATTGCGTGCGGATGGTTTTACAGGCTCGATCAAAGTGATTGACGCTGAAGATCATATGCCTTATGACAAACCTCCACTTTCAAAGGGTTTTCTCTCTGGTTCTCAAGGCGTTGACAGGATCAGCCTGATTTCAGAGAAGGCGATTGCGGAGGCCAATATTGAGTTCTTGTTGGGTACTGCTGCCACCAAATTAGATGTTGCCGAGTCAAGGATAGTGCTTGGTGATAAAGGTACCCTGCACTTCGACCAGCTAGTGATAGCTACAGGAGTGAGGGCCAGGCCTTCTCCGTGGGAAGCCACTGATGGGGTCCACCTGCTTAGATCCCTTGATGATGCTCTGAGTTTGAGAGCTGATTTTGAATCGGCTAATTCAGTAGTAATAGTAGGAGCAGGATTTATAGGCGCAGAGGTTGCGGCGACCGCTCGTCACTTTGGCCTTACAACCTCGTTGGTGGATCCTCTTCCGATACCGATGGCTCGGGTAATGGGTGATGAGGTTGGCATCCGGTTTATAGAACTTCATCATCGAAACCAGGTTCAGACTTATTTTGGCATGGGAGTCGAATCGATTACTGGCTCCAAAGGGAACCTTAAGGTCGAGCTCTCTGACGGTACATTACTCAGTTCTGATGTGGTGGTTGTAGGAATAGGTGCCGTACCAAACGATGCTTGGCTGGATTCCTCGGGGCTGCTTATAGACAACGGTGTAGTTTGTGATGAGTACTGTAGGGTGGTTGGGCATTCGAATATTTACGCCATAGGCGACGTGGCAAGATGGCATCATCCCAGACATGGCAAGCTGGTTAGGGTGGAGCACTGGACTAACGCGGTAGAGCAAGCGGCATGTGTGTCACACAACATCACCAATCCTGATGAACTGCACCAGTATGCGCCGGTAGAGTATGTTTGGAGCGATCAATACGACTGGAAGATACAGCTGGCGGGCATCACTGCCGAGGCTGATGGACAGGTGATATTGGAAGATCCCAATAATCCAAACCGATTTGCAGCGATATATAACGATTCGGCTGGGAAGTATTGCGGTGTGGTGACCGTGAACTGGCCAAGAGCTCTTATCGAATGTAGAAAACTGCTCTCTGGCGATTATGAAATCTCTGTCCCAGTGCAAAGAGTGGAAGCGCTGCTTGCAGCTTCGCCGTCTCGGTAGCCGTGATGGTAGTTAGTTCGCTGGTCTAACAACCATCTGTTGCTTAGACTTTTCTCTAGTGGGAAAGTTAGTCGATTGGCTCAGATAAGGTGGTCGCGCTGCTGGAAGCAGCGGCCGATGAATGTGGGGATTTTGTGGTGCTTTTTCAGAAATATGGCATAAGTTGCTCCTGAGCGAATTTAATCACCTATAATTCTGATGTGCAGAATTCACTACCAGGAAATGATAAGTCAATCCCGCAGTATCCAATAGCTTCTGTAGACAATGCTTTAAGGCTAATTTTACTGCTGGGTGAGCATTCTGAAATCAGGCTAACGGAGGCCAGTGAGTATCTAGGAGTAGCCTCCTCAACCGCTCATCGCTTGTTGGCGATGCTTCAATATAGGGGTTTTGTAAGACAAGATCCCAGAACGAAGGTATATCAGAGTGGTGCGGCCTTGACTAACGTCGCTTTTTCGGTCCTTAGCAGGCTTGACATCAGGACTCAGGCCAGGCCGGTTCTGGAAAGGCTAAATAAGGAGCTTGAAGAGACCGTTCATCTTGGAATGCTGGAAGGGTCGATGATTCGTTTTGTCGACGCTATTGAGAGTCAGAAGACGGTTCGGGTTTCCTCCCGAATGGGTAAGTCAATGCTAGCTCACTGCACCTCCACTGGTCGGGCCATATTGGCAGAATTGCCGGATGAGGAAATCTTCAAATTATATCCTCACGAGGTATTAGTCCAAATGACAGTGAACTCGATATCCAGTAGGGCCGATCTGATGAATGAGCTCGAGAAAGTACGTCATAGAGGCTACGCTACCAACAAGGAAGAGAGTGAGGAAGGTGTCTCTTCGGTAAGCGTGGCAATCAAATCTATCTCGGTTACTTCTCGATTCGCGGTCAATGTCGCGGCACCTACCGGGAGAATGACCGCCATCCGGGTAAAAGAAATCGGTACAATTTTGAAGACAGTTGCTGAGGAGATAGCAGTGTCATTGAGTTAGAACTGGTCCCTGCTTTGCAAAGGAAAGGCCAGTGTGGCATATTTAGGATTGGTGGCCAGATGGGGGATGGCCACCATCTCTATTGATTCACTACCGGGAAAGCCAGAGATTTAACCATAACCGGAAGAACTTTGGTCGGTTCGAGCGGTTCCCCAATGTCTACGAAATCGAGTTCGCGCAGTTCCACTCCGTCGATCGATACTACCTGAGTTCGTTGTCCGAGTTCTTCGGTAAGTATTCGTCCTAAAGCAGCTCCCATGTCAACCTCAAGTGCCAGCACCAGCGGCTGGTTTATGTGCTCAAGTCGATCGCCAATGGCATCTCTTATTCCTGAGGCAAGAGCTAGCAGTATCGAATACTCGGCGTCGCCTTTCCAGGGCAGATATACGCATATTGGAGTGTCGAAGTCTAATAAATCAAGCCTGGTCAGAGCGGTGATGATTCCAGATGATACCGACTCGGAAGTTGGAGCTTCTGTGAGCTTTGGACTTATTACCGGAAGATTGTGCAGCGGTAACTCAATTCCCTCCGTGACCATTATTGTATTCCCACTCAACTGTACGGTGAATTGAGAAGCCCCAATGGCGGTAGCCCTAATACCCTCTCCGGCAGAACTATAGCTTAGATTGCTCTGGCTGAACTGATCTTGGATAGCCTGTGACAAAAGCATCGCCATATCGTTATAGACCTGCGTTTCCCGCCCGAAAAGATATTCCGACACTCCGCCCGAAAAGGTAAAGATGGCATCTTGTTTTGGAGGTCTTGAAATAGCTGGCGTCAGGGTGAGATCTGCTATTAGCGGATTGTCCATCTGAGTGTGCAAGGCGAATGAAACGAGAATCTCGGCGAGAGTGTTCGCGAATTTCTGCATTTGATCCTGACTAAGCTTTGCACCCAATTGAAGTTCAATCCCCAAAGATTGCGCAATTTGATACGCAGCAGTTTCAATCCTTACTATGCGGTCTTCGTCATCGAAAGCCAATAATCTGGCTCCGATTGAAATTGCAGAGGTTTCTAATATTTCTCCGTCTTCAATCAGCGCCAGTTTACTGGTGCCGCCACCAATATCTATGTGCAAAATCTGACTGTGCTTTTTACGCGATAGTGCGACCGCCCCAGAGCCATGAGCTGCTAGTAATCCCTCTAAATTATGTCCTGCAGACGCACAGACGAATTTACCACCATGAGAGGCGAACAACTCTGCCACAGCTCTGGCATTACGACGCTCCAGGGCCACACCGGTGAGAATCACTACCCCGGTATCGACTTCAGAAGGATCAACGCCTGCTTCTTTGTAACTGGTATTGACGAAATCGGAGAGTCTATCTAAGTCTATGGTTGACTCAGAGGTAAAAGGGGTGAGGAGGATTGGGGATCTGTGAAGCTCCTTGCGCTCTACCACCACGAACCTGCTCGAAAGTGATTGGGCAAGCCGTTGAAGGTGCAGCCTTGAAAACACCAGGTGCGACGTCGATGAACCGACATCGACGCCGACCGTGGTGAGTTCCACATTATCTAATAGCCAGGTGTTGACGTCACCGTCTTCTTCCGATCCACCGGAGCCTAGGAAGTCCTCGTCGCCATGATGGTTGAAGAAGTGAATATCGATTTCAGGCTGGTGTATATGATCGTGAGCCACTAGCTCTTAACCGGAAAGAACTTGTCCATTCTGGCATCGGCTCCATGCTTAGCCAGTTCTTCCAGATAAAGCGGATGGATTCTTGGATCCTGATCTTCGTATTCGATCTGTTTGCCACCTTTTTTGATGTTGACATCCATACCCAAGAATACCTTGCGCTTGTCTTCACTGAAGGGGTATCTGAGCCCACCAAAAGCGACAGCCAGGTATCGAGCTGGTTCTGGGCTGGTATTGAAGTGCTGATGGAACATCATATCTTCCGGAGCGTATACGCTGCCGTGTTGCCAGTCAAAGCGCTTGAAATCTTTCTCCCCATCGAACCACAGAATTGAATATCCATGGCCGGTTACAGGGAAAATATGGAAGTCTGCGCCATGGCGGTGCCCCTTTTTGTAAGTTCCCACCGGCATCTCGGACATATGCGCGTGCATCGTACCCTGAGCTAAAGCGAACATTATGTTTGACCCACCGGCACCTCTGTCTTGCCATTCTTTAAGTTCAAAGGTGCTGAGGTCTGGGACGAAATTTGTCTCCCACATGTGGCGGCCAGGACGGTTTGGAATAAATTCCCCCTCGCCTTCAAAGTAACGATTTTCGCCCATTCTCCCTGCGAAGTGATAGGGGTTGTTGAAAATGAAGTCGTAATCATGAAACAGTTTCATGATCATGGGCAGGTTGGTGGTGGACACAAATCGTGCGGCTTTGTTTCCACTGGTATTGAAGTGGCGATATTTGGCATTGAGGGGAATGGCAAACAAACTTTTGGGTCCCCACTCAAATGAGTGCTTGGATCCATCCGGGTTCTCGATTGTAGTGCTGCCATTTCCGCTTAGGACATACACCACTTCTTCGAAGAGGTGCCGCTGTGGGTCCGTGGATCCCCCTGCTGGAATCTCAAGGACGAACGTATCAAGGTAATCGCCTCGACCAGTAACAAGTGCAAAGGCGCCGTTGGCTCCCATGCGTGACCATGGCTTCAGATCCAGCGTAAGTAGGTCGAAGCCGAAATCCTCATAAACCGGAATTCCTTCGTCCTTGATCCAATCCAGATAAGGATCTATGAGTAATCGAGTTTCTGGCATACACATTCCTTCAATTGGCAATGCCTTTTAAGGCGTTGGTTTAAAAGTATCTTACTTCAGGCGCACCCTTCTTATTTATTCGAGGATGGCGCTTTATCTTCCAATCATGCTACGGCATCGGCAGCGACAACAACGTCATTTGAGGTTGTGGCAACTCCCGAACGTACTTGTTGAGCTGACTCCGTCAAATTGAGCGGGTTCTGCAATGCATAACTTGATTCTCTGATAATGAGATCATAGTAGAAATATGATCTCAAATCGACTTACTCCGCTCTATTTGGGAAGGGGATGCCTGAGTATCAGGAATTCGCGTCATTTCATCCCCGGGTGTGTTGACCGAAATAAGCCCGCAAGCCCCCGGATTTATCCGTGGGGAGGAAATCAAGCCTCTCCGGGTCCGTTGCGCTAAATATGCTTCCGAGTACGCGTGTCCCTTCCACCGGTACTTCTTTTGTGGATTCATTCCCGCAGCGGAGCCGTACCGTAATAGTGCCGGGGTAGACAGGCTTTCATAAGTTTTGTAAAAATGGATTGGTGGTTTTCTCATGTCCGATAGTTGTGGCTTCACCGTGCCCCGGAAGCACCGGCAGCTGATCGTCCAGGGGGAGTATCTTTTGCCTCATGGATTCGATAAGTGCTTCGAATGACCCTCCAGGTAAGTCAGTGCGTCCAATTGACCCTTTAAAGAGATGGTCACCCGAGAAAAGCATACTCTCGGACGACTGGTCATCCTTTAGAAGAAAGCAGGTCGAGCCTTGTGTATGACCCGGGGTGTGGATTGCGCGGAATGTCATCTCCAAGCCCTTTATGACATCACCATCTGAAAGGCCGGTAATCTGCTCAGGTGGTGTGAGATCAAGTTGCATTTTCATGAGTTCCTCTGCCAAAAGTCCCGAGGTACCGATTGGATCAAGCAGCATGTGCTGATCTTTGGTATGAATGCTTACCGGTATCGAGCCAGGTTCTGGTGGCTCACCCTGAAAGCGGGAAATCTCCGCCATTCCTCCGATGTGGTCCACATGGCCATGGGTTGCTAAAAGCGCCACCGGGCGTAGGTGGTTGATATTAAGGATCTGTGAAAGTACAGCTGGTTCAGGTGGAACGTCAACGAGGATACACTCACTTTCTGATTTTGATCTGGAAATTATCCAGCAGTTGGTTTGTGCTATCCAAAGGGGAAGCTGGCGAATAAACATCAATCTCCTTAGAAGGTGTCGAACTTATTAAGAATCTGGATAGGTTGTATGTTTTCTATACTGTGTTCACAATGAGTTAGATCATGCAGATATCTCTTATGTTCGGCAGTTTAGAACAAAAGAAGTGGTTAAATGTTGTGAGCTACGTTTGAGGAGGACTGGTATGGCACTTAGAGTTGTTATAGCTGAGGACGAGGCCATAATTCGTCTAGACCTTAAAGAGATTCTCGAAGAGCAGGGATATGAGGTCGTGGGTGCGGCCAGTCGTGGCGAAGAAGCAGTCTCTTATATCCGTGACCTGAAGCCAGACCTAGCCATTCTGGATATAAAAATGCCTGGCAAAGACGGAATTGAAGTCGCCGCGGAAATAGCTTCTGACAATATTTGCCCCGTCATCATCCTCACCGCATTTTCCCAAAGGAGTTTCGTCGAGCAGGCCCGGGATGCTGGAGTCCTGGCTTATTTGGTCAAACCATTTCAGGCCTCGGATCTGGTCCCTGCGATCGAACTGGCCAGGGCCCGCTTTGAGGAGAAAATTGCTCTAGAAAAGGAAGTAGCCTACTTAGCTTCGCAAGCGGACAGGGCCAACAAAAAGCTGGAGACTAGGAAGTTGCTCGATCGAGCAAAGGGGATCTTGATGGACACTCATGCAATGAGTGAGCCGGCGGCATTCGAATTCATTCAGAAGACAGCAATGGATAGGCGTTCGCAAATGGGTGAAATCGCCACACAGATTATCAACGGTGATCTTGTTCCCAATTAGTGGATGTTTTGCTGGCTAGATCTCAGTCATTTTGTCTTTTGATGTAAATATTGCCTTAGCATGTAATCTGTGGCAAAACTTTTGATTTTAGATGGCTTCTCGTTAGCTTTCCGTGCCTTTTATGCCCTTCCCGAAGGCATGGTCACTTCATCAGGACAACATACCAATGCCATCCATGGATTCGTCCAGATGCTGCTCAACCTGGTTAAAGAACAGAAGCCCACTCATATAGCGGTGGCGTTTGATCATCCTGACCCTACTTTCAGAGATCAACTGTCTCCCAGTTATAAAGGGACTAGGAGTAAAACTCCAGATCCACTGGTGAGTCAACTTCCACTTATTGGTCAGGTGGTGAGAAGTCTAGGCATATCCCTTATTGAAAAAGCTGGATACGAAGCAGATGATGTAATAGCCACGATTGCCACTCAGGCCGCTAAGGATCAGATCGACACCATAGTTGTCACGGGTGATCGAGACAGTTTCCAGCTGGTTTGCGATCCTTACATAAAAGTTCTTTATAACCGTAGAGGAGTGAGCGACTATGAACTTCTTGACGAAAAGGGTGTTGAGAATCGTATGGGTGTTGAACCGGCGCTTTATCCGGAATTTGCGGCGCTTAGAGGAGACCCGTCCGATAATATTCCCGGCGTGCCTGGAATAGGTCAAAAGACTGCAGCTAAATTGCTGAACCAGTATGGCTCGCTTCAAAATATCTTCCTACATCTAGATGAGTTATCTCCCAAATTACAGACTGCTTTACAGGAGAACAGGCCTCAACTTGAACTGAACCAACAGCTGATTCCCCTGGTGCGTGATGTTCCTTTGTCCGTCCAGCTTTCAGATCTGAAACTAGGGCAATGGGACATGGACGAAGCGAAGGAGCTGTTTCAGTTCCTCGAATTTAATAGAATTTGGGACCGTACTAAATTTGTGTTTGCTGACCGTCTTGCCATTGGCGACCCTAACGATAACGTTGAGGCTAGACCCGAGTTGATGACATTGCGCAAGGCCGCCGTAATCAAGGCAACTGATATATCAGACCTGGCGCCTTTTTTTGATCTGCTGGAGGATTGGTCCTCGATTTACATCGATGCTGATTGGAGCGGAACTCCGGGCAGATCTGCAATTAGAACGTTGTCAGCCGGTTTTCTGGATCGCCAGGGCGGGGTTATGGTATTGGTCATCGCTGAGGACGCCATCAATCCATCCGAGCTACTCGATGGGCTGTTAAAAGGTATCAATGAGAGAAATATCACGGTTAGCGGAGTCGATCTTAAGGCACTTCTGCGTTATTTAATTACCAATTCCCTCACCACGTTTTCTATTGAAACTGATTTGTCTGTGGCCAGTTATCTGCTTGATCCCGGTGCTTCTGATTATGGATTGAGCTATCTTTCACAGCATTGGCCGGGTCTGGTCGAATTTCCTACTCCTTCAGAAGGCCATCCAGAGCAGCTGATGATGTCACTTGGGGACGTTCTTGATACCGAAGCGGTTTCCGCAAGGATCCAGCTAGGAATAGAAGTGGAGGGTCGCATAAAGGAGTTGCTGAAAGAACAGCGTCTAATAGAACTCTACCTAAATGTTGAGCGGCCGTTGATATCGGTGTTGGCAAAAATGGAGGCCGTAGGGATACTTGTCGACCGGACTTACCTGACTGCACTACAGGGAGAGTTTGTCGCCGAGGCCCAGAGGTTGCAGCTAGAGATCCAAGAGATGACCGGGGAGAGTTTTAACGTCAACTCCACTCAGCAGCTTGGCAAAGTGCTATTTGAGAAGATAAAGCTGCCACCTCAGAAGAAGACCAAAACCGGTTACTCCACTGATGCTCGGAGCTTAGAGCGGCTGCGTGACCTTCACCCGGTTATCCCAAAGATTCTTAGATATAGGGAAGTGGAAAAGCTTAGATCTACTTACGGGGAGGGTCTTTTAAATGAAATAGCTCAAGATGGCCGAATCCACGCGTCATTCTCCCAAACGGTGGCACGAACCGGAAGACTATCTTCCGACCACCCGAATCTTCATAACATCCCCATAAGGACTGCCGATGGCAGGAGGTTCAGAAATGCCTTTGTGGCGTCCGAAGGTCAAGTATTTGTGATTGCAGATTATTCCCAGATTGAGCTGAGAGTGATTGCGCATCTCTGTCAGGATCCAGGGTTATTGTTAGCTTTTCAGAACGGAATAGATATTCATAGACAAACCGCCAGCTACACCTTTGGAGTTCCCCTGGACCAAGTTAGTCCGGCGCAGCGGAATAAGGCGAAAATGGTGGCCTATGGCTTAGCTTACGGAATGGAAGCTTACGGTCTTTCGCAGCGGCTTGGAGTTTCAATAAGAGAAGCCGAGGAGATTCTCGGCTCTTTCTTTGCCGGTTTTCCAAAACTGAAGAGTTACATGGAGTCGGCAGTGGCTCAGGCAAGAAAGGACGGCTTTACCACCACTGAATTTGGCAGGCGGAGGCCGCTTCCAGAATTGCATTCGTCAAATAAGCAGATTAGAGAGTCGGCCGAGAGACAGGCAATGAATGCGGGTATTCAAGGGTTGGCAGCCGACATTTTCAAAGTTGCCTTGGTGCGTCTGGAAAAAGAGTTAAATCCGGAGAAAGCTCACCTGGTTTTACAGGTTCACGATGAGGTATTGGTAGAGACAAAACTTGAATACCTGGAAGAGATCAAAGAGAAAGTGAAGTCGATTTTAGAAAGTGCTGTAAAACTTTCGGTGCCCCTCGATGTCAACGTTTATGTTGGTCACAGCTGGGGCGATGCCAAGGATTAAAAATGATTTCATGGCAGTAATCATTGCTTCTAATAGCAGTGAAGCAGCCGGATAGTCACTAATGTAATTGAGTCTGTATTGTTAGATTTGGCCAAAGTTATTGGTGGATCTAGTAAGACCTTACTTCTATCAATAGAGATAGAAGACGAGGAAGATTGTCAGAAAAGAAAGCGACCTATTTTATGTCCGATACAACTAACACCCCTGATATCGAAGCAATTGCCTCGACTGGCGAAGCAATTCTCGAAGGGGAGTACACGCCTAGAGTGATTGTGCTCGATGACTTAGGTGATAAATCCCTTGACGAAGCTATTTCCGGCACCATCGTAGAGTTTGAAGATGGCGATATGGTATTTGGCAAGGTGGTGAAAGTCGATAAGGACGAGGTTCTTTTAGATATCGGGTTCAAATCAGAGGGAGTCATCCCCGCTAGAGAGCTTTCAATACGCCACGATATAGATCCTTTTGAAATTGTTCAACTTGGCGAAGAGATCGAAGCTTTGGTTCTTCAAAAGGAGGACAAAGAGGGACGGTTGATCCTCTCCAAAAAGCGTGCTCAATATGAGAGGGCATGGGGAACCATCGAGGCAATAAAGGCCGCGAATGGCGTAGTAAAGGGCCCAGTCATAGAAGTGGTCAAGGGTGGTCTGATTGTAGACATTGGCCTACGGGGATTTTTGCCTGCATCCCTGGTTGAGCTCCGTAGAGTTCGAGACCTGCAGCCATACGTCGGCAAAATGGTCGAAGCGAAAATTATTGAGCTGGATAAGAACCGCAATAATGTGGTGCTATCTCGCCGGTCGTGGTTGGAGGAGACCCAGAAAGAGCAGCGGGAAGAGTTTCTCGAGAATCTCAAGCCAGGCGAAGTGCGGCGCGGTGTTGTTTCTTCGGTTGTCAACTTCGGTGTATTTGTTGACCTGGGTGGCATGGACGGCCTTGTCCACGTGTCTGAACTTTCCTGGAAGCACGTGGATCATCCTTCCTCGGTAGTACAGGTGGGAGACGAGATTCAGGTGTTGGTATTGGACGTAGATCTCGATAAGGAAAGAATTTCACTTTCGCTCAAAGCAACCCAGAGTGATCCTTGGCAGGAATTTGCAAATGCTCACAAGGTGGGCGAACTTGTGTATGGCCGGGTTACCAAATTGGTTCCATTTGGGTCGTTTATCCAGGTAGGCGAGGGAATCGAAGGCCTTGTGCATATATCTGAGATGGCGGCCCATCACGTAGATCTGCCCGAGCAGGTCGTCCAGCCGGGAGAAGAGTTGTGGGTCAAGATTATTGATATCGATCTTCAGCGTCGTCGAATTTCGTTGTCAATCAAGCAGGCTGCAGAAGGTGGAGAGGTTGCTGCGGAATACCGAGAAGCATTCGGTGAGCATGCCTATGACGATGAAGGCAACTACATCGGCCACTTTGACTACTCGCTTGATTTCACTCCGGAGACAGAAGCTCAGGCAGCGTGGCTTGAGTACGTAGCGGAGCATGGCCTTGAAGTTCCAGCCCAATCATCAGCTTCAGAGGCTTCTGATGCCGGTGATTCCCAGGGCGAAGCCGATGCAACTGCTGAGGCTGCTGTCGAGAATGAGAGTGAATCCAGCCGAGGCTCGGACTCCGAGGATGGACAGTAGCCGACTTTTGGTGAAGATAGTTGGTCTTACTGGAGGTATCGGTGCTGGAAAGAGTACGGTATCTAAAAAGTTGGACGAACTTGGCGCATTCATAATCGATTCTGATGAGATTGCCAGGAAGGTTGTCTCTCCTGGCTCAGGCGGATTACAACTTGTAATTGAAAACTTTGGTACTGAAATGCTGGCCAGCGACGGTTCTTTAGATAGGACCAAGCTGGCCAGCCTGGTTTTTGCCGACAGTGCTAAAGTTCAGTTACTCAATTCACTGCTGCATCCACTGATTGAACTTGAGATCAAGCGTCTTATCGCTTGTTATCGGGATGATTACGAGGTGATCGTGGTGGTCATTCCTCTTTTGTTCGAAACCAACGCTAAAGAAAGATACCAAATAGACAAAGTTATCGTTGTGGACTTACCGGAAGAGCTTGCAATAGAACGGGTGAGCCAGTCTCGAGGGCTGAGTGTAAACCATGTAAGGAGCCGTATGGCGAACCAAATGAGTCGTTCTGACAGGTTAGCCTTGGCGGATTTTGTTGTGGATAATTCGGCCAGTTTTGCCGACCTTGAATTGCAGGTGAACAGGATTTGGGACGATATAACCTCGGGTTAGTTTTGATTGCTTTTAAAGTGGATATGTGAATAAGTTCAAAGTAGTTGCGCCCTACTCCCCGGCTGGAGACCAGCCGAAGGCGATCAAGCAGCTTTCAGATGGAATTGAACGAGGCGATCGCTTTCAGACGTTGCTGGGAATTACTGGCTCTGGTAAGAGTGCGACTATCGCCTGGACAATTGAGGCGGTGCAAAAACCTACGTTGGTTATCGCTCCTAATAAGTCCCTTGCTGCGCAGCTAGCCTCGGAATTTCGTGATTTTTTCCCTAATAACCGCGTTGAATACTTTGTATCTTATTACGACTACTACCAGCCGGAGGCGTATCTCCCGACTACGGATACGTTTATCGAGAAAGATGCAACGGTAAACGATGAAATTGACAGGTTGCGCCATTCTGCCACTTCGGCGCTTCTTACCCGGCGTGACGTCATCGTCGTAGCTTCTGTCTCATGTATTTATGGTTTAGGATCACCTTCAGAGTATCTGGATAAGCTACTGATTTTCGATACGGGATCCACATATGACCTAAAAGAGGTGTTGAGGAAATTGGTGGATATGCATTACGAACGTAATGACATGAATTTAGTAAGAGGAAAATTCAGAGTACGTGGCGACACCTTGGAAATCCATCCCTCCTATGAGGAACTGCCATATCGAGTTGAGATGTTCGGTGACGAAGTGGAGCGGATAGTAAAAGTAGATCCTCTCACAGGTGAACAGTATGAAATTCTTGATCACCTGGAGGTGTTCCCAGCTACTCACTATGTGGCCGGTGACGAGTCGATCAAGCGAGCCATCAAATCGATCGAGGCTGAACTTCAATTGCGATTGCGTGAATTAGAGAATAGCGGACGAATCCTCGAGGCTCAACGGCTGAGAATGCGTACCCAATTCGATCTTGAGATGCTTGCGGAGGTGGGGTTCTGTCACGGCATTGAGAACTACTCGAGACACCTTGACGGGCGAAAGCCCGGAGAAGCTCCGTTTACCCTTCTCGATTACTTTCCAAAAGACTTCCTTTTAGTTATTGACGAATCTCACGTGGCAATCCCTCAGATACATGGTCAATACGCAGGAGACCGCTCCCGAAAGGAAACTTTGGTGGAGCACGGATTCAGGCTTCCTTCAGCTATGGATAACCGCCCTCTGCGATTTGAAGAGTTCTATGAGCGTATCAATCAAGCTGTGTTTCTGTCCGCCACCCCCAGCAAATATGAGATATCGCAGTCCTCTCAGGTGGTTGAGCAGATCATTAGGCCAACCGGTTTGATCGATCCAAAAGTTGAAATACGACCAACCAAGGGTCAAATTGATGACTTGATCTCGGAGATAAATCAACGGGTGTCCCAGGGAGATCGAATTCTTATAACAACTCTTACCAAAAAGATGTCGGAAGATCTGACTGACTATCTTTTGGAATTGGGTTTAAGGGTCAGGTACCTTCATTCAAATATAGATACCTTGGAAAGAATTGAGATATTGCGAGATCTCCGACTGGGTGAATTTGACGTATTGGTCGGCATCAACCTGCTTCGTGAAGGGCTGGACCTGCCCGAAGTTTCTCTGGTTGCGATACTTGATGCAGATAAAGAGGGTTTTTTACGGTCCGAAACTTCTCTTATACAGACGATAGGGCGTGCGGCCCGAAATGTCGATGGTTTTGTAATCCTTTATGCCGACCTGGTTACAAATTCCATGAGACGGGCGATATCTGAGACCGAACGTAGAAGGACACTTCAGCAGGCTTACAATCAGGAGCACAACATATCGCCACAGACTATACGTAAAGCGGTGTCGGACATTTTAGAGCAGTTGAGGCCTGGTCCCAACGTTGCGGTTCCTAACCATGGAAAAAGGTCGCGGAAGCGGGATCACACGAAAGATCTGTCCGGGTTGGGTCTTGAAGAACTGGTATCTTTGATTCAGACATTGGAACAAGAGATGTATCAGGCTTCTGCGGATTTGAAGTTTGAATACGCTGCGAGAATTCGGGACGAAATCAGAGACCTTGAAAATCAAATAAGGGATGCCAAGGGCTGATGGGAATAGAAGGGGATCTGGAAAGTGAATGATCGAATTAGTTATCTTCCGCGGGTAGGCGCTCCGGTATTAATGGAAAAAACTGATGTAAATTCTCATCCGATGCGCAAGGTGACTCAGGAAGTTGCATTTGACAGGTCTTCATGGGACAGTGCCAGAGCTGCGAAGGTCTCGGATTTGTTTGATTCAATGGCCTCAACCTGGTCGGAAAGGGACTTCAATTCACGTGTGGTTCCTGTGACTGACTGTCTCGAACGGGGTGGGGTTTCTCATGGCAGCCTGGGCGTCGAACTTGGATCAGGAACTGGAGCGTATTCTGATATGTTGTCTGAGTTGTTTCTGTCCTTACTTTGTGTTGACATAAGTCAGGAAATGCTAATAAATTCCCGAGCTAACCGTGGACTGCGGGTAAGGGGTGACGGAGCCCAGCTTCCTCTATCGGATAGTTCAGTTGACGGATTGTTCCTGATAAATACTTTGCTATTTCCCGACGAAGTCGAGCGGATATTGTCCCCGTCTGGATACGTGGCCTGGATCAGTACCAATGGTGATCAAACTCCGATTTATTTGTCGCCAGAGGAGGTGGCAACGGCGCTGGGGGACAGCTTTTCAGGAGTCTCTTCTGAAGCTGGGGGCGGGACCTGGTCGGTATTTCGAAGAAAATAATTAGATGATTTCAGCGTAACCTTATGAATTACAGGTCTCTACAGGCGAATTAGACCAGAACTGTTTTCCGATATCCTTAAAATGTTTCAGGGATCTTTCTGAACCTGTAGAAGATCTTATTCAGTGAGGAAATTGGGGTTGGCACAGAAAAGGTTTTGCTAGGCGTTTTGGTTCAGTAATCTCGAAGTTAGTCTGGGGAGTATTGTATGGCTCGGTTGTGTGTGGAAGGTGGTTCATGAGGATTGCCTGCGTCGGCGGAGGCCCAGGAGGAACATTCTTTGCTTCATTGATAAAGCAGATGAATCCGAATTGGGAAGTGACAGTTTTTGAGCGAAACAGATCAGATGACACCTTTGGTTTTGGTGTAGTCTTTTCAGATTCAACTCTTGCAAATCTAAGTCAGTCTGACTCTGTGCTTAAAGAGCGATTGAGCGATATTGGTCAGCATTGGGACACTATCGAGGTGAGAATAAAGGGTTCTGTGTCTCAGTGCGGTGGCAATGGCATGGCTGCAATTGGAAGAAAAGATTTGCTTCAACTTCTATACCAAAGGGCTGACGAAGTTGGAGTTATGATGCGTTTCAGCACCCCGGTGGAAATGTTTGAATCGCTAGATCAGTTCGATCTAGTGGTTTGCAGCGATGGAGCCAATTCAATGCTGCGATCCTTCCATGCCGGAAAATTTCGTCCAACAATCGATGTCGCAAGGGCCAAATTTATTTGGTTCGGAACTACTTACAGGTTTAACGGCTTAACTTTTCTGTTCCGACAGTCTGCGGACGGGATATTTGCAGTTCACGGTTATCCGATCGACGACTCGCGGGGGACCTTCATTGTCGAAACCGATGAGGAGACATGGAAGCGAGCCGGCATGGACGGTTTCGACCCTAATACGCCTCCCGGGGTGAGTGACGAGTTCAGCAAGAGCTATCTTGAGGAGCTGTTCAGCAGAGAAATCGATGGACACCAGCTGCTGGTGAATAATTCACGTTGGGGAAACTTTAGAACTATTAAGAATGAATCCTGGCATTACAAGAACTTTGTCTTGATAGGAGACAGTGCTCACACGGCTCATTTTTCAGTGGGATCAGGCACCAAAATGGCCTTGGAAGATGCTTCCGCACTTGCAGCAGCTTTTGAGGGTTATAGAGGTGATTTGGATCAGACTCTTCAAACATATGAAGACAGCCGTCGGCCCGGTGTTGACCATATCCAGGGATCTGCCAAACCTTCGCTACGCTGGTGGGAGAATTTCGGAGCATTTTATCAGAGACTCAGTCCAGAGCAGTTTTCCTTACATTTTTTTACCAGGGCAATCACGTTAGGTAGGTTGAGTCATCGGGATCAAGCTTTTGTAGAAGATTCCCTCGAGTGGTGGAAATCAAATCATGGGGAGAGTCCGCTTGAAACCCAATTTGACCTAAGTGGCTTGGTAATTCTGTCGCGGATGGTGGAAGTGATATATGATGAAAATGGGTCATGCTGGGCCACCTTCAGGTCCAGCAATGGGTTCAAATCAATTAAGCTGGTCACTAATTGGGGGGAATCGATTCTCAAAGACTGTGGAGTGATCGTTACCATTTCACAAGATCAAGATGGCTTTGAGAAGGCTGCCGCTGAGATTGAGGACATAGCGAAGAAAGATCCGGTAGTGATAGCTGTTGCAGGCGGGGATCATAGTGACAGACGGAGTTTGGGAGAGATGTGTAAATTGATTCACCGCATTCCAACCCTAATCGTAGAGGATCAAACCGACCGAGATCTGGGAGAGACGTTGATACTGTCGGGTAGAACTGATTTTGTCGGTTGGTGCAGATGAGTGCGGCCACTCCATTAACTGTCGTAGTTTTTAGATATCAAGGGTCGTGGATTCTATGAAATTGCAAGATGGGTTTGTAGGTTGGCCCGAGCTATTTGCCGCTAAATACAGATCCGAGGGCTGCTGGAACGGCGGGACTCTATACGCCTATCTTCGCGATTCACAAGCACGTTTCCCAGATACGACGGCGATCGTCGATGATACCGTCAGGCTCAGTTATACAGAGCTTTTAAAGCTTGTTGACCGGTTGGCGCAACGTTTGTATGAAAAGGGATTTCGGCCGCAGGACACTGTTGTAATTCAGCTTCCAAATTGCTGGGAATTAGTGGTATTCCTGTTTGCATGCCTGCGGCTGGGGGTAGTTCCGGTGATGGCATTGCCGGGTCATCGTGCTTTTGAAATTGGCTACTTTATTAATCACGTGGAAGCGAAAGGTTTGGCAATTCCTGATACTCTGCGTAGCTTTGACCATTTGGGTATGGGTATTGAGCTAAAAGGGCGTTGTCCTACTTTATCCACCCTGTTTGTTCTAAATTCTGGTCAGAGCGAACTTGATTCTGAGGCTACAGATTTGGACCAGCTGATATTAGCCGGGGACGATATCGTTGACCGTCAGAAACTGACGATTGATCTGGGGCCTAGCTCTAACGAGATTGCACTTTTTCTGCTATCTGGTGGTACTACAGGGGTTCCCAAGTTGATCCCGAGGACGCACGACGATTATGGTTATAATTTCCGGATTAGTTCCCAGCGGTGCCGATTTAGCGCCAACACGGTTTATGGAACGTTTCTTCCTGCTTCCCATAATTTCCCATTAGCGTGTCCCGGAATCCTTGGCACTTTGCACCTTGGCGGCACAGTAGTGATGGGTCTAAGTCCCGAGCCATCCTATGCCCTGTCATTGATTGAAAAAGAAGGGATAACGGTGACTGCGGTTGTTCCCGCCATAGCTCAAAAATGGCTCGAACACTTCTCTTCAAATCCTAAATATGATCTTTCATCTCTGCAGGTTTTGCAAGTTGGCGGTGCAAGGATGGCCCCTGAACTTGCGTTCAAGGTGGGTCCCGTTTTAGGTTGTAAGCTGCAACAGGTATTTGGAATGGCTGAGGGACTGCTCAATTATACAGATCTGGACGATCCCGAGGAAACGATCTGCGAGACCCAAGGCCGTCCCATGAGTCCATTTGATGAAATTCGCATTGTTGATGAACAGGGTGCGGAGGTTCCTGAAGGTGAGATGGGGCAATTGCTCACCAGGGGTCCATATACGCTAAGGGGTTATTACAGAGCCCCTGAGCATAATCAAAAAGCGTTTACGGATGATGGATGGTACAGAACCGGCGACGTGGTGCGACGTGATTCTTCCGGTAGCCTGGTGGTTCTTGGCAGAACCAAGGATCTCATCAATCGTGCCGGTGAGAAAATCAGTGCTGAAGAAATAGAAAACCTTCTCTATCGAATCTCCAATGTGGAACATGCTGCTGTGGTGTCTTTGCCTGATGCTCAGAAGGGCGAGCTGGTATGCGCAGTCATAGTGCTAAAAGATAAGAGTAAGTCGATTACTCTGGACTCTTTGCGCAGCGAGTTCGACAGATTCGAAATAGCCGGCTATAAATACCCAGAGAGGCTGGAGCTGGTGGACGAACTCCCGCTGACAAACGTGGGAAAGATCGACAAGGCTAAACTTAAAAGTGACCTGTTATCTTCTTCCAATTGAGTATCTACTGTAGAATTCACAAGCAACAACACTAGATGCCCATCGCCAGAGTGATCAGTTAAAGGTCCCAGGATGGAATGCAGACCGGTAGGTGAGGATGGGTTGTACTGGTGGTATCCATTCTAAATGTGGTTGATTTAGAGCATAAGAGTTGTGCCTAGTTGTAAGTGATATAACCGATTGTTCTGGGAAGTAATTACTGATGGATCTGATCTCTACCCTAAGGCGAAGTCTTGGTTCTGATTGGATAATAACTGATCCTGAGATAGTTGCCAAATATTCCTCTGATTGGACCGGCCGATTTCAGGGCAACGTGGTCTGCGTGGTTCGGCCCACCAACTGCTGGCAAATAGAAAAGACTATTCAAATAGCAAGGCGACTTGGCATTGCCCTGGTTACCCAGGGAGGAAACACCAGCCTTGTCGGAGGGGCGACTCCAGTGCGGGAGGCAGTAGTCCTCTCTAGCGAAAAGCTTGATGATTTAGAAATCGATACGGTGTCAAAATCGGCTGTGGTGGGTGCCGGGGTTACGCTGGAGACTCTGAACGATGCGGCAAGACCGTTTGGCCTGAAGTTTGCAGTTGACTTGGCTTCACGGGGAAGTGCCACCATAGGAGGCATGATTTCAACCAATGCTGGTGGAATTCACGTAATTAAATACGGTTCAACCCGGCATCAGATAATCGGGATTGAGGCAGTATTTGGTAATTCGAAGGTTATCTCCAGAATGGAGGGTTTGGTTAAGGACAATACCGGCTACGACTGGGCCTCGATTTTGTGTGGATCGGAAGGTACCCTGGGAGTTATCACCAGGGCAATTGTAAGACTGGTTGAAATCCCGCTGCATCGAACCGTCGGACTTATCGCTTTGTCCTCGTTGGATGATGCCGTGGAGCTGCAGATGGATCTGCGCAAGAGCTTTGAGGGTATTGATGCTATCGAGCTGATGACTGCTTCCGGAATTGAGTTGGTAGGAAAGATTCATCCAACCAGGTTTCCATTAGACAATGTGACCCCTTTTACATTGTTGGCGGAGGTGACAGGCAGTCAGAGTTATGAACTAGAGTTGGCTGAATTTCTGGATCGCCATCCGGTGGTGACCGATGCTGTTATTAGGTGCGATTCACAGGGTGAGGGATTGTGGCTTTGGCGCGAGCTTCACAGTGAAGCCATAGCCCGAGAAGGTTTAGCCCATAAATTAGATGTGAGTGTTCCTCTTTTAGTAGTTTCAGAATTTGTACGATCTCTCGAGGATCTGATATCTAGCGGATATACGGGTATCTCTCCAGTAATCTTTGGCCATCTGGGCGATGGCAATATTCATATCAATCTTTTAGGTGAGGCCATCGATGACGAATTAGACCATGAAATCTTTGCTTTGGTGGCTGGTTTTGGCGGTTCGATATCCGCGGAACACGGCATTGGCAGGGCCAAGGTGTCGGAAATGTCACTAACCAGGTCTCCTGATGACATAGAAATGATGCAGGCGCTCAAACGTATCTGTGATCCATCGATGATCCTGAATCCAGGAGTATTGTTTCCTGATTTGTAGTTGGAATCGTCTAATTCTATTCCTGGCATGAAAGGGATTTGAACTCCGGCTTTGCTATCGGGTGATCGGTAGTTGGACTGGACGATTAGCCTTAACTGACGTGGCTGATAAGTTGGTAGTTAAAGGTGCGAGGGAACACAATCTAAAAGATATTTCGGTGGAAATCCCCAGGAACAGCCTGGTGGTAATCACTGGACTTTCTGGGTCTGGCAAGTCTTCGCTGGCGTTCGATACCATCTTTGCCGAAGGTCAGCGGCGTTATGTAGAGTCGTTGTCTTCTTATGCCCGGCAATTTCTTGGCCAGATGAATAAACCCGATGTCGATTTCATAGAAGGCCTATCACCGGCAATATCCATTGATCAGAAGTCATCTTCGCGAAATCCTCGTTCCACCGTTGGCACGATAACTGAGATATATGACTATATGCGCCTGCTTTTTGCCAGAATTGGAGTCCCACATTGCTCTCAGTGTGGGAATGAAGTGTCGAGACAGACCCCTTCCCAGATTGTCGACAGGGTAATGGAACTGCCTGAGGGTGCGAGATTTGCAGTGCTTGCTCCATTGGTCCGGGGTCGAAAGGGAGAATACAGCACCCTATTGGAGGACTTATCAAAACGAGGCTTTTCGAGAGTCCGGGTCGATGGAAATATCGTAGAGTTAGCACAACGGTCGTCGATAGAACTTGAGAGATATGAGATCCACTCTATTGAGGTAGTAATTGACAGGTTGGTGAAAAGAGACGGGATTGAGCGACGACTTACCGATTCTGTAGAAACTGCTCTGGGTCTTTCAGATGGCGTGGTAGAAATATTATTAATTCCACATGAAAGCAGTGAGTCGCACGAAAACGATGACGAACTTATAGTTTTTTCAGAGAACTTGGCTTGTGCTAATTGCGGGATTTCTTTTGAGCAGCTTGAACCTCGTAACTTTTCATTCAACTCACCCTATGGGGCATGTCCAACCTGTCTAGGACTTGGGACCAGGTTTGAAGTTGATCCGGAACTGGTGGTTCCCAATGTTAATCTTGCACTAATTCAGGATGCTATTGCGCCGTGGGCTTCTGCTCGGTCGGACTATTTCCGCAGGTTGTTGGCAGCCCTCAGTGAACAGTACGGATTCTCTTTGAATATTCCCTGGAAGGATTTGCCTAAAGAAGTGAGACACCTAATTCTCTACGGAGCCGATAGCGGACCATTAATGGTTACGTATAGAAATCGATTCGGCAGCCAAAGGAAAATAAAACTTAATTTCGAGGGGGTCTCTCAGTATTTGCAAAGAAGGCATTCGGAAGCTGATAGTGACTATCAGAGAGAGGCTGTGGAAGGCTACATGCGTCAGGTTCCGTGTCACGACTGTAACGGTGCCAGGCTAAAGCCCGAGTCACTCGCAGTTACGGTTGGGGATAAGAACATATTCCAACTATGTTCGCTGCCAATTACCGGTACCCGGTCAGAAATATCAAAACTGGTACTTTCGGAGCGGGATCGTTTAATAGCATCGCCGGTGGTGAGAGAGATTTCTTCCCGCCTGGATTTTCTTCTGGATGTTGGACTGGATTATCTGACCCTCGCACGTTCTGCCGCTACTTTATCGGGAGGGGAGGCGCAGCGGATTCGGCTGGCGTCCCAAATCGGCTCTGGTTTGACTGGAGTGCTGTACGTGCTGGACGAACCTTCGATTGGACTGCATCAGCGTGACAACCACCGCTTGATCGAGACGTTGACAAAACTCAAGCATCTCGACAATACGGTAATTGTGGTGGAGCATGATGAAGAGACGATTCGAGCTGCCGATTGGATCCTCGATATTGGTCCAGGTGCTGGCGAACATGGTGGTGAGGTGGTGGCGCAAGGAAAGGTGGAAGATCTTATAAACTCACCGAGATCTATAAGCGGAGCGTACTTAGGTGGACGTATTTCTATTCCCGTCCCAAAGTCACGAAGAGAACTCTACTCGTCAGAACTGGTGATAAAGAATGCCCGACAGAATAATCTTAAAAATATTGATGTCGAAATACCACTTGGTGCGTTTGTAGCGGTTACCGGGGTCTCCGGTTCCGGTAAGTCTTCATTGGTGAACGAGATTTTATTGAAATCTTTGATGAAATCTGTCTATGGCTCCAAAACAGTTCCCGGTCTTCACGATGAGATTCAGGGGGTGGCCCATATTGACAAAGTTGTAAATATTGACCAGTCAGCAATTGGAAGAACCCCCCGTTCGAACGCTGCAACCTATACCGGCGTGTTTGACCATATAAGAAGATTATTTGCACAGGCCCCGGAGGCTAAAGTTCGAGGATACCAGCCAGGAAGATTTTCATTTAATGTCAAAGGTGGGCGCTGCGAGGCATGCGCCGGGGATGGCACATTGAAGATAGAGATGAACTTTCTTCCAGACGTCTATGTTCCTTGTGAGGTATGCAAAGGTGCAAGGTACAACAGAGACACTTTGGAAGTTATCTTTAGGGGCAAGAATATAGCTGAGGTTTTGGATATGTCGATTGAGACAGCTAAAGACTTCTTTTCAAATCAGCCCTCGATAATCCGTTATCTTAATACTTTGGTGGAAGTCGGGTTGGGTTATGTGAAACTTGGCCAACCAGCGCCAACGCTTTCCGGAGGTGAAGCTCAGCGTGTCAAGCTTGCCTCAGAGCTGGCCAAGCGCCCCACCGGACATACTATTTATATCCTTGATGAACCAACCACCGGTCTTCATTTTGAAGATATAAGGAAGCTTTTAATAGTCCTGGGCCGACTGGTTGATGCCGGGAATACGGTACTTGTAATCGAGCACAATCTGGATGTGATCAAAACCGCCGATTATCTGATCGATCTAGGACCGGAGGGTGGTGAAGCTGGCGGCCAGGTCATTGCCACCGGTACTCCGGAACAAGTTGCCAAGGTTGATGAAAGTTATACCGGTCAGTTCTTGAGACCCGTTCTAGGTTGACCGAAATAATCCCGCAAGCCCCCGGATTTATCCGTGGGGTCAAGGGCGAGTCCTGGCAAAGCCAGGATGTAACACCCAGGAATTAAGATAACTATATGAGTATCGGACAGAGATTGTACCCAAA
>JAJZLS010000021.1 GCA_021803345.1 Actinomycetes bacterium | reverse complement strand
TCAAGTGATTGACTTGTGTCAACCCCCTGGTGTTCAACATCTCCACTTGGGATTTACCAATCTAATACTGAAGCCGAACAGTGCTGCCATTTGGAGAAAGAAAAATTGAGAAAAGATTGGAAAAATCATTCCAAGGATTAGGTTTAGGTATATGCCAAACGTAGAAATACATCGTCGCTTGGGCGAAAGAGACATTTCAGCGATTGTCGATCTTGTAAAAGCAGCTGAGGCTGTCGACCAGCACAAAGCGCTAGAGGACCATGCATGGATCGACCTGGTTCAAGGAGGGCGTAAAGGTGTCCTCGGATTGGTAGCTAAGTCCAGCCACTCCGATGCCGTAGTCGGTTACGCTCAAATCTCCAAGGGAACCAATAATTCATGGGCTATTGAGTACGTAATCCATCCTAAAAATCGTGACAACCCAGAGATTGGAAAGAAACTTTTATTATCCGGACTAGAGCAAATACAAAGTCAGGGTGGTGGGCATGTCCATCTATGGATCGCTAAGCCAACCGAAACTAGCGACCTCATCTGCACCCAGGCTGGGCTTTCACGAGGCAGGGACCTGTTTCAGATGAGACGGCCGCTTCCCCTGGAGGATGAACTTCAAACTGACTCACTCCCTACTCGACCATTCACAATCGGCCAAGATGAAGAGAATTGGCTCAAACTAAACAATGACGCGTTCTCATGGCACCCTGAACAGGGAGATTGGGACTTGGCAACCATCCAAAACCGTGAGGAACAAAGCTGGTTTGATCCTGAGGGATTTCTGCTCCATGAACAGCATGGAAAGCTGGCAGCATTTTGTTGGACAAAGATTCATACAGACGTCGATCCAAATATTGGAGAAATATATGTGATAGCTGTCGACCCAAATCTACGAGGCCAGAAATTAGGCAGGTCAATGTGCATAACGGGATTAAATTACCTGTCGACTCAGGGCCTAACTCTCGCAATGTTGTATGTGGAATCCACCAATCAACCAGCCCTAACTCTCTATAATCACTTGGGGTTCACCATCGACCATATAGATCGGGCCTACGTCGGTGATGTTCCGCCACTAAGAATCTTATAAAGAAGAAGCACCAATAAAATGGCCAACTAGATATGTAAACCCAGCCGCGATTCCCGAAAGCAACAGTTGGCGAAACGCGGTACGAATCCATGATCGCCCGGTAAATTTAGCCAACAACACTCCGACTAAAACAGCTGCAACCGCGCCAAGCACAACGGACAAAAACAATGCGGCAGTACCGGTTATGAAAAACCATGGTAAAAGCGGAACTAGCGCCCCGAAGGCAAATGAAAACAAAGAAGACGAAGCTGCTTGGATAGGAGACCCGATGGAAGACGGATCTATACCCAGTTCCTCTCTGGCATGAGTGTCAAGGGCTAATGCGGGGTCCTGCATAATATAGCCAGCAAAATCTTCAGCCAACTGCTGAGGAACGCCCTTGGATCGGTACCGTTGCACCAATTCCCTCTGTTCCGCTTCGGGCCTACGTTTTATCTCTCTTTCTTCGGCTCTCAGCTCACGCTCAAATAGCTCTCGCTGAGCTTTCATTGAAACATATTCACCCATGGCCATGGACAGGGATCCACCTACTAAACCGGCTAAACCTGCAACAGCAACAAACGGAGCCGACGGATGCGCACCGGCGACACCCAAAATAAGGGCCACATTTGACACAAGTCCGTCACTGACGCCAAATACTGCGGCCCTGGCACCTCCACCAGTAATATCGCGATGGTGCTCCCCACCACCCGACTCAACAGACGATCGGGTTGGCCGACTAGCCCTGAAGCTTCCTTGAGTGATTTCAGTTAGACTGAATCGCCGATTATCCATGAACATTAAAGATAGTGGTTGTGACCAATATGAGTCTCTATGATCTTGAAATTGCCGATTGGCAAACATTGTTACTAAACCAGCCATCGTTCCGGCCTCAGCAGATTTGGAAAGCAATCCATCAACGCGGCATTCGTCCTGAGCAATTGACATCTCTTCCTAAACAACTTCGTGATTTGCTAAAAGGCAATCCAGACCTCTCGCCTGCTCTGGAATTGGTGCACCTAAGCCGCTCTCAAGACCAATTGACAGACAAAGCACTGTTTAAATTGTCAGACGGTCAGGTTATAGAGACAGTTCTGATGCACTATCCCGACAGATCCACAGTATGTGTATCATCCCAAGCTGGATGTGCAATGAACTGTGGCTTTTGCGCCACCGGACAAAGAGGGTTTTTTCGTCACCTGAAAGTAGGTGAGATTATTGAACAGGTCATATGGGCCACGAATCGCACCAAACTGAGCCGGAGCGACCGCCGACTTTCGAACATTGTTTTTATGGGAATGGGTGAACCCCTCGCAAATACAAAAAATCTCTTCCCGTCACTGAGAAGAATAAACTCAGAAATTGGCATTGGAGCAAGACACATTACCGTCTCCACAGTTGGCATAATACCTGGAATTAATAAGTTCACACATTTAGATCTTCAGGTCAACTTGGCTATTTCGCTTCATGCCGCCAATAATCAGAAACGCTCTGCTTTAATTCCCATCAACAATAGATACCCAGTTGAAGACCTGATGGATACTCTACTGCGATACAAAAAGGCAACTAATAGAAGAGTCTCCTTTGAGTGGGCAATGATAGACGGCGTCAACGACTCCGATCAAGATGCCTCCGAATTAATCGGCCTTTCGATTCAAGTTGGAGCACATGTCAACTTGATACCCCTGAACCCCACTCCCGGTTGGCCAACCAAGGGATCACCCATTCAACGGGTTCGAGAGTTTGCCGCTTTAATTGAAAGAGCCGGAGTTCCGGTTTCTATTCGTGATAACAGGGGTACCGAAATTGACGCAGCATGCGGCCAATTAGCCGGTACTATCGACTTAATGTCTCATGGTGAACAAATTTATCTGGAAAATTCTGCCAAGATTGAGTTAGGTGCTTTACTAAATTAGCACAGATAGTGAGAGGACGGAGATGGAATCACCACGCTGGTTTGATAGGTCACTCCCCCAGACCTTACAAATAGCTACCATCCTTCTGTATATGAATGCTATTTTGACGATACTTTTTGCGCCTAAAACACCACTAATCCTTTTGCCTGCGATAGCTGAAGCGGCTGGTGCTTACGGGATAGCAAATTCAAAGAAATGGGGCTACGTTTTAGCAGTGGCTGGAGCAGTATTTCCGTTGGTGATCCTGGTTTATTACGTGATTGCCTACCAGATCAATATCATTTCCTTGATATTTTCAAGCCCCCTTACCATCATGTTCGAGGTTGCTCTAGTTGCTCTTCTGGTACATCCACAATCCAGGGAACATCAAAAAATTTGGTTTCACTGATTCTAATTAGCCAGAAGGCACCATTGGATTCAAAGACAGCAATTCGACCACTGACAGAAGGCGCGACCTCCCTCTATTCAACTTATAATCTGTCAGTTATTTTGATTCTTTCAGGTAATCATCGTTGCTCACTTCGCCAAACCACGAAGTATTGCCGAGCGAGACCGCCGTATGAATCATGAAGCTCTCTCTACTTCCGCCGTGCCAGTGCACCTCTCCAGGACCGGCATGAACAACATCTCCGGCTGTAATTTCGACTGAATCACCCTCTCTGTTGACAACAAGTCCCCGACCTCTGGCAACCATCAATATCTGGCCATTCTCATGGGAATGCCAATGAGTACGGGAACCGGGTGCAAAGAAGACACTGGAAATCATTACACCCTCAGCTGCCGGAAAGACTGAATCAATGAAAACCTCTCCAGTAAAGTTGTCTCCTCCTTTTGCCGAGGCTGAACCGGAGGTATTTCCTTTTGCGACTCTCATCCTTACCACCTTTCCATATCGTTGCAACGAAACTGGTCAACCCGAGCCACAGAGCAATTAAGACCGCGAGCTGTCTACAATTCCCCATCCCAGCCCATAAGCTATCGCCAGTACCATACATTATTTAACCACCAGCTTATGTTACATTTGGAAAAGGATTTCCATTGAATCAGCTCTATCAATTGACCCAAATGATCCAAAAAGGAGTATCACAATGACAGTCCAAATCGATGGTCTAGATCAGGCCAAACAGTATTCCGGAAAGCAGCTCGGGTACTCTTCATGGCACAAAATTACTCAAGAGCAGATAGATCGATTTGCCGATGCCACCGGTGACCACCAATGGATTCATGTCGATCAAGAAGCTGCCAAACAGGGACCATTTGGAACGACAATTGCGCACGGTTACCTAACACTTTCTCTTCTGCCGATACTTCTTCGAGAGGTGATTGAAGTGAAAAATGTTGGCATGGCTGTCAATTACGGCATTAATAAGCTAAGGTTCCCCGCGCCGGTTCCTTCTAATTCCGAGGTGCGGCTTTCCGCTCTGATTTCCAATATAAGCGAATTCGAAAGCGGCGTACAGCTTGAATTGGAAGTCACCGTTGAGGTCCGTGACAGCCACAAGCCTTCTCTGGTTGGACAGATCCTCTTCCGATATTACAACTGAAAGGCCAGGCTAATGACCCAGTGGCACTCTGAAAAACACCTAAGAGTAAATGTTACCCCGTTTCACCTGGATGACGTCGACCCAAACTCCACCCCCGGGTTGGACCCAGACTCTAAAAGGGCAACCAAGAAATCACTAAAAGGAATGCGCCAGGAGTTGATGGGGTTACAAAGGCGACTTTGGGCAGAGCACGAGAGATCTGTCCTCCTTGTTTTACAGGCACTGGATGCAGGAGGAAAAGATGGAACCATACGAAGAGTGTTCAGCGGCGTAAATCCACAGGGCGTTCAGGTTAGCGGATTTCGCCAACCAACCCCTGAGGAGGCATCACATGACTACCTTTGGAGAATACATCAAGCCGTCCCCGGTAAAGGGGAGATTGGAATCTTCAACAGAAGCCACTACGAAGACGTAGTAGCCACATATGTGACAAAGACCATCAACGATCCTGAAAGACAACGAAGGTTCGCTGAGATCAGGTCATTCGAAGACTATCTTGACCGCAACGGAATCGAGTTGGTAAAGGTGTTTCTGCATATATCAAAAGACGAGCAAAAACAACGGTTCCAGCAAAGGGTCGATGACCCCGAAAAGCAGTGGAAATTTTCACAGTCCGATCTTTCAACCAGGAAAAAATGGGCACAGTATCAGGATGCTTATTCTGAAGCAATAAGTGCGACTTCCACAGAAGAATCCCCGTGGTTTGTAATACCGGCAAATCATCGATGGGCTCGCGACTATTCAATCATAATACTTCTGCTCGACCGGCTAAAAATGATGGATCCCCAATTTCCAAAAAGACCCAGCCTGAAAGGAACCGTCATCACTTAGGACTCCACATATTCCCAGGACAACCTGGTATTTCGACCCAAGTTCAATTATTATACGAGTAATAACTTCAACTATTGAAGTAATAACTCGTATAATAATAAGAAGTCGATCACGAGGTAATGATGAGTCAAGCCGACGAATTAAAAGGAACCATCCAGCAACAGCACGCCAGGCTCAGTGTCGAACAGTTGGCAGAACAAGCAAACTTATCCGTTGATACAATTCGCTTTTATCAAACCCGGGGGCTGCTGGAACCACCCTCCCGGACTGGGAGACAAGCACTTTATGATGTCTCTCACCTTGAAAGGTTGAATGAGATCCGGGAACTGCAAAAATCCGGACTCAGCCTAAATACAATTCGACGGATATTCAATAAAGATGTCCAGGAAGCCGACAAGGCCCTGTTCGCTGAACTGGTAAAACCGATCAAGTCAGCTAGATCATCGCACTACTTGACAATCGAGGAACTCTCAGAAAAAACATCGATACCAATACCGCTGCTAAAGTCGCTGATCAACGAAGGTCTAATACCGCCGATCAAAATTAATGGAGTTGAAGTGTTCCCCGCCAGTGATGTCGAAATGGCGCGGGCTGGATTAGCTCTGCTCGAATCAGGCATACCGCTGGCAGACCTTTTAGAATTGGCAAAGCGCCATCACGCCGCCACCCGCGACACCGCATTATTAGCCATTACTTTATTTGATAATTTCGTTCGAAATCCAATCCTTCAGAGCAGCGTCGAACAAGACCCTTCGAAATCCCTTATCGACGCGTTCAATAGACTCCTTCCGGCTGCCGTCTCACTGGTGGCTGGACATTTCGAAAGAACACTGCTGTCGCTAGCGCAATCTCATTTGGAAAAAGTAGGGGTGAAAGAGGAAATAGACGCCGTACGACAGCAAATTTCGCCCGCAGATGCAACGACAGAGAGAAAGCGTCAATCCAAATGAGCGATCCGTCACTTCCAACCGAAGAAACCAAAGAACTCTTCGTAAAGCAAATGTTCGACAATATCTCGGGAAACTATGACACGGTCAACAGAATTATGACCTTCCGAATTGACCAGCTTTGGCGCAGGCAAGCACTAAGGCAGCTCCGCGTTCCCCAGGGATCGCTAATCTTAGACCTGGCCTGTGGAACCGGCGATTTCATCAAATTAGCCAGAGCCAGAGGATACCGCTGCATCGGTACAGATTTTTCGATGGGCATGCTGCTGCATTCAAAGCTCTCCACAAATCTAATTTGCTCAGATGGCCTCAACTTAGCTTTCGCTGACAATAGTTTTGACGGGGCCACCTGTGGCTTTGCGCTCAGAAACTTCCGGGAACTTCCCGCAGTATTTGCTGAGCTCAATAGGGTCTTAAAGCCAGGAGGAAGGATTTCATTGTTGGAGGTAGGCAGTCCAAACTCCCCAATACTGCGGTTCGGGCACCAGATATATTTCAATAAAGTAGTGCCTCTTATAGGAAGCATACTTAGTGATGCAAGGGCATATCGATACCTCCCGGCCTCGGTGAAATATCTGCCGTCTCCGCAGACTATGAAACAGATGCTGGCAAATGCAGGGTTTACTGAAATAGATCACACGCAGTTACTCACTGGAGCTGCTCAGTTAATTACTGCCACCAAGGCTTGATCTCATGAATTTTAGACCATCCCCATCGATTGAAGCTCGACTACTTGCTAAAGGTCCGCAAGAATTCTACGCGCTCGCATCCATGAAACACCAGGCAGCAGTAGTTCATGGTAAAGACGAGATCATAGTTGCGATCGGGACTGCCCGACTCATAATGGTGAAAAATGGACTAAGGTCCCTGGACCAATATAACAAGCGCCAATACGATCACTCTTTGGCCGCAAAAATCACTAACCAGCATCTCATACTGGCTATGATTCCATTTGATCCAAGTGTCCCGTTTGCGGTGACCGTACCCGAAATCGCAGTACAATTCACTTCGGAGCAGAAAATAATTATTACGACTGATTCGAATAACGACGACAAGACCCAAGCGTTATTAAGCGAAATCCTGGAATTGTCGCGTTCTGAAACTAATGTGTTAAATATTTCAACATTGCAATATCTTCAGAGTGACCAAGATTTCGCAAAAAGAGTTGAGCGGGCTATACATAAAATCAATAACTCCGAAATCACAAAGATAGTACTTTCTAAAACAGCTACTCTAAAATTGACTACGCCGCTGACGCCAATTCAACTTTACGTTCAAATGGCAGCAAAATATCCCGACTCTTATCTTTTCGCTATGGGAAATTGGGTCGGAGCTTCGCCGGAATTGGTCGTCTCGCTAAAAGGCAACTCTCTCGTAAGTCATCCTCTGGCTGGAACCTCTTCACTCACCAATGCATCCAAACTTCTTCTTTCACAAAAAGACCAGAGGGAACATCAAATTGTTGTGACGCAAATTATCAATCGGCTAAGCAAACTGAGGATTAATATCCCAAAACAACCCATTCCGACCGTAACCAGATATGGTCGGATAGTTCACTTGGCGAGCAAGATAAGTTTCACTCTTAATCCCCTGCTCCGACTGACAAGTATTGAATTGGCAGCACGGATAGCACCTACCGCGGCTGTCTGTGGCGATCCGCTCGATCGGGCATTAGGTTACATAAAGAGCGAGGAATTCTCGGACCGTGGATTTTTTGGTGGATTAGCTGGCTACCAAAAAAACCAGGGCGATGGCAGCTGGGTTCTAAATATCCGAGCCATCGAACTTTCTGAAAGAGAAGTAACTATGAGAGCTGGGGTGGGAATCATTTCCGAGTCAGACCCAAAGCAGGAAAATGCTGAAGCCAATTCGAAGCTTTCTTCAATACTTGACGGAATTACTTCTTCTGCCGCCAACTAGACAGGTGGATCGGCGTAAATCTTGTTTTGTGAAATCGTGATCGGAATAGGGGTCAACCCCCTCGGTGCAGGGCCAATCTCAACAGCGCCAGTCAGGGCATTGAAAGTGGAGCCGTGACACGGACAAACAAAGGTGCCGTTTGGATTGTATTGAACTGTGCAGCCGGCATGAGGACATATGGCAGAATATGCCACGTATTTAACGCTCTGTGGACGAAGAATATAAGCAGGGCTCTTGGTGACAGGATCTACAAACGAGGCCACCTTCCCAATTCCAAGCTCAGAAACATTGCCTATTTCTGTCGCACCATGAGGTAAAGGTACCTTGGGACTCACAGGCTGATCTGATGGCGAGGTAGTCGGGGTGGTTGCAGGTGTGTCCCCGGGTATCGCATTTCCGGTTGGAACTTTTGGATTCGATGTCGACGTGCTCAATGCCTCGGGAGGAATCGGTTCTGCAGTCTTGAACTGTCTTCCTATGTATGCCGTCGTGGCTGCTGTGCCTACCCCGATTGCGCCAAGTACCCCTACTGCCGATACCTGTGACAGGAAATTCCTCCGATCAACTCCTGTCGGGGAATCAGATTTAAGCTCAACTTGATCCATCGGAACTGTCACCAGGACTGGACATGACCTAACTCCACACGGTGCTTCCTGCTGTAACCGGCATAAGCCACTGTCAAAGGCTCCACACGTTTGCTGAATCATTTGAAATCCAGCCGCTACAACCGTTTCGGTTGGCATTCCAAATTTCCGACGGATAAAGGTTGACAAAGAGAAAATTCCTCCATTACCTCCGATCGCGATTGGAGTCATAGCAAAGAAAAAGACAATGTCGGAACCCGTATAGTAAGGATTTGAATGAAAAGATATAGTCAGAAACAAAGTAAAAGAAATTATCATTCCACCAAGGGCTGCAAGTCTTGTCAAAACTCCAAAGAAAACTCCTAAACCAACTGCAAGTTCAGCAAATGCAATGAAAAATCCCACAACTCCTGCGATCGGCTCGATAGCGTGAAGCACCAGGTGTATAGGACTAAACCTTTGGTATGCCACAATCTGCGACTGGATCGAAATAGGACTCTTGGGATTAAAGAAATTGGGATTGGCCAGCTTCTGAAGTCCTGCAAAAATGAAGGTGAAGCCCAAAAATAACCTGAGAGGTAGGATCGCATACCCAAGCGACTGCCAGAAAAGCGGTCTCATTCCGTTTCCAGACGTCTTTGCAAATAAAGCTTGAAGCCTAGAATCTCCAATTTCTGAACTCAATTACTTTCCACCATCCTAAATAATTCGCCTCTATTCTTCCATCTACTATTACCACAGATTCGTTCCAAGTCACTAGTCATCGAAACCATTCGAGCAGATCAAACAAGCTACAAAGCTGGCTAGACTGTGTACATGGCTGGTAAAGGTTAACGATGTCACCCTTATTAAATATTGATTCGCTGAAAGAAATCCAAATTTCTTGCATCGGTCTAATCCTGACTGGTGGAGATTCTAAGCGCTTTAGATCGAATAAGCTCTCGGCTGAATTCGGCTCGACCAGCATCGCTCAAATGACCGCCAACAATCTGACCAAAGCAGTATCCACCTCCTATGAAGCGGGTTTGGCGCTAACTAATCTGCCGCAAATACCTGATACCACAGGGAGAGGACCCCTGGCAGCTATATCACAAACATATAGCTATCTGAAACAAACCACGGATTGCGCTTTATTCACCCATCTTCTCGTCTTGGCGGCTGACATGCCTTTAGTGCAGCCAAAAACCATAAAGCGGATTGTGGAATGGCCGACTTTTAGTTCAGTCGTGCCTATCTATAAAAATAGGCAACAATATCTCTGTGCTCGATGGTCGCTTCAAACTCTCGAACTTTCGCTCCACCTGGTTGACAATGGAAATCTGAAGGTTCAAGAGGCCCTTCTGAAATCAGACACGAAATGGGTGGCTGCTGAGAATCTTGCATCTGTTTCCATAACCGAGTTCGAAGACATAGACACCGAAGAGGACTACGAGAGCGCCCTTATCCACCAATCCAAGCTTACTCAACCGGGGAGCAAAAGCGATGAATTCGCCATCTGATACCACGTCTGCGGTAAGAAGGCCGACAACCAACGTAAAAATCTCGGCGATTCGTAACGGCAATTTGATTGAACGTCCTGACACTGTGGCTACGGAAGAACCAATGGAGATACGGATACATGGGCCAAATCAGGATCCCAGCCCAGTTACCGTAACCATGAGGACCCCCGGAAATGACTACGAGCTGACGGTTGGACTTCTTTACAACGAAGGAGTTATAACTCACAGAGACGAACTTAAGACGGTCTGTTACTGTACCAATGTATCTAAGATTGAACAACGCTACAATGTTGTCACTGTTGAACTGGCATCCGCCTACCTCAATACTGCCAAAGAACGCTCCTACTTCTCAGCTTCGGCTTGCGGCGTCTGCGGCACGACGTCTATCGACGATATCGCCGCCAAGGCACCTCCGGTAAAGAACTCCTTTACTATCTCTTCAGAGACAATTCTTGCCCTTCCACCGCAAATGCGGCCAGCTCAAAAGCTCTTCTCACAGACGGGAGGACTGCATGGGGCTGGAATCTTTGATAAATATGGCAATCTGGAAATAGTTCGTGAAGATATTGGCCGCCATAACGCCCTTGACAAAATCATTGGCCACTATTTTATGGAAGGGCTCCTACCCTTAGACGAAAAGATCCTGGTTCTCTCTGGCAGAATAGGATTTGAACTGGTGCAGAAAGCTGCGATGGCTCAAATCCCGATAATCGTTGCGGTCTCAGCTCCATCGTCGCTTGCAATTCGAACTGCTGAGGAATTAGGTATCACGCTGATTGGATTCACCAGAGATGAAAGCGCCAATATCTACAGCTTTCCCGAACGAATTATAACTTCTTGACAGGCAGCTCCCTATTACCATTAAAGCAATTAGAGACCGGCGAACCGGTCTCTAATCTTAAGAAGCTTGTGCAAGTTTACGCTGCTTACGTCGCATCCGCCTTATTACTCGGCGTTCATCCTCGTCTTTACCACCCCATATGCCAAATTCCTGATTAGTTCTCAAAGCGAACTCTAAGCACTGCATCTGGACCATACAAGACCCACATATGGACTTTGCACGCAAGATCTGACGCTCAGCGTCGCCCGTAACTCCTACTGGGAAAAAAAGTGCCGGATCTAACTCCTTGCACTCCGCCCTAGGCCGCCACTGATCGTAATTCCACGTAGCCCTTTTGACTGACTCCACGTCTCAAAACCTCCGGTACTGGTCTCTGTAAAACCAACCCACCGGCTTTTCGACCCTGTAAAACAGCCCCCCGGCCGTTCAGCCAATCTAAATTAATAACTAATCTTGCCAGACACACTCCCCTGTCAACCATTGTCTACAGTTCGATGCGGCACAATTCCATAAGATATTTATGAAATTGCTGAGATTGAATCTACAGAACAACAGCAACATTGAATTTAGCATCAAAATTTTACTAAATCATTACAAAAATCATCTTAATTCTGCCCAATACTGAAAGAATCCTTAACTGGATGTGAATTAATTCTCAATATTTTGGAATTACCACTATCTGCGTTCATTTATTTCACTCCAGACGTTGTAAATTTCAGCTACCACTGTTTCCGGAGACTGGATCAGTACCATATGGCCGGCACCCGGAATCAATCGCATCCGGCTGTTGCGAAGCATTTCATGCAGTGCCAAGGTCCCACCTAAAGGATTGAAAAAATCATCTGCTCCAACTACCATTATGGTTGGAATCTCAACCGTCTCGATTTGATTAGACATTTGAGTTAAATCATGATGCAACAATTCTTGCTCGATTTGGAAACTTACAAGTGGCCTGGTTCTCATCTGGACGTTAGCTGGCCAATGAGAATACAACGAAATTTTTCGTATCACTGATCCCGCCTTTGCCAGGAAATGATCCATAAGCGAGATGGAACTCACTCCGCCTACAGGAGCTATCAAAACCATTGCCGCAATTTGATTCGGAAAATCGATTGCTGACCTGACAGCAACTGCTGCTCCGTAAGAATATCCAACCAATATAAGCTTTGAAAAATTCTTTGAATGAGCAAAACTCATAAGGAGCCGGGCATTATTTGCCAGAGTGGTAGCGCGTAGCGGACTCTCCCCCCAACCGGGTCTATCGTAAGCCTCGATCCTGACATTCCTTGGCATTCGAGCGATTATGTCATCAAAGTCCTTCGCTGTCCCGGGCTGGCCGTGAATCAATATCACAAGCACCGTTTCGCTATGGCTAGCCTCAGTCATCGCGTTTTGAATTGACACTTGGCAGAATCTCCTGTTCCAATAGTTTCTCAAACTAATCTGCACAGCCTGCTTATCGTTGATTTCACGTCGGGTAGGCACGGCCCATTACTGGGTCGCACCCCCTAAGAACCACAGCTGGCGATTTTCACCGCACTCGGCTCAGGCCTTCCAAAGGCCTCATAAAGAGACCCGGTTTTTCACCTTTGCGATACTGACGGCAGCCTTTTCACGCTAGGGTTGGAATGGACAAGGTTGATGCCACTGCAATCGGTCACGCCGGAAGGCGCACA